>CAKTSC010000404.1 GCA_934597465.1 uncultured Dysosmobacter sp. | reverse complement strand
TAGTTCTCACGCTCAATGATGCCGTATTTCTGCTTCACCTGTGCGATATAGAGGTGGCTGACTTTCAGTCCGGTATGCTCGAAAACATATTCTCGGATTTCCTCATAGGTTGCCTTTTTCTCCGCAGCGGTCAAATCCAGCTCGTCCATCTTCACTTCGATCTCGATATGTTCCTTGCTTTGAAGTTTGGACAATAAACATACCGTCTCCACATGCGCCGTCCCGGGGAACATATCCACCGCCGCGGCCCGCACCGCCCGGTACCCGAAGCCCGCGAAGAGCTTCACGTCCCGCCCCAGGGTGGCGGGATCGCAGGAGACGTAGACCACCCGCTCCGGCCTCATCCCGGCCACGGACGCGATGACCTCCGGCGCAAGGCCCTTTCTCGGCGGATCCACGGTGATGACATCGGGCCGCAGGCCCTCGGCTTCCAGCTTCGCCGCGATGTCGGAGGCGTCCCCGCAGAAGAACTCCGCGTTTCCGATGCCGTTGCGCGCCGCGTTCTCCCGGGCGTCGGCAATGGCCGGGGCCACGATCTCCGCGCCGATGGCCCGCTTGGCCCGCCGGGCAAGGCAGAGGGTGATGGTGCCGGTGCCGCAGTAGAGATCCAGCACCGTCTCCTCCCCGGTAAGCCCTGCGTATTCCAGCGCCTTGCCGTAGAGGACTTCCGCCTGCTCCCGGTTCACCTGGTAGAAGGAGGGCACCGAGAGCTTAAATTCCAGTCCACAGAGCCTGTCCATCAGGAAATCCTGGCCCCAGAGGGTGCGGTACTTCGCCCCCAGGATCACGTTGCCCCGGCGGGTGTTGGTATTCAGCGCCACGCCCACAGTCTTGGGCGCGGCGGCGCGGATCAGGGCCGCCAGCTCCGGCTCCCGGGGGACTTGCCGCCCGTTGGCCACCACGCAGCAAAGGCTCTCCCCCTTGGCGTTCACCCGGACGTAAATATGCCGCACCAGGCCCTTGCCGGTAGTTTCGTCGTAGGGCGGTACCTTATAGCGGCGCATCCAGGCCCCCACGGCCTCCGCCGTGGCGTCGGAAATCTCCGACTGGATGAGGCAGCGGCGGATGGGCACCACCCGATGGCTCCGGAGCTGGTAGAAACCGATGCTGCCGTCGGCCCCCACGGGGTACTGGCTCTTGTTGCGGTAGTGGAGGGGATCCTTCGCCCCCAGGATGCCCTCGATGGGCACGTCGGAGCCCCCCAGGCGGCGCAGGGCGTCCTCCACCCGCTGCCGCTTGGCCCAGAGCTCCTCCTGGTAGGACATGTGCTGGAACTGGCAGCCGCCGCAGCGGCCGAACTGGGGGCACTCCGGCGCCGTTCGCTCCGGCGAGGGGACGCGGAGCTTCACCGCCTCCCCCGCCGCCGCGGTCTTCATCACCCTGGTGATCCGCAGGTCGATCTCCTCCCCCCGGATAGTCCCGGGCACAAAGACCACGGCCCCGTCCAGCCGGACGACGCCCTGCCCCTCACTGGTATAGCCCTCCACCACGCCGGAGTAG
>CAKTSC010000403.1 GCA_934597465.1 uncultured Dysosmobacter sp. | reverse complement strand
CCGTAGCGGTTGCAGAGGTAGAGGAGCTTCTCCATCTCCGGGTAGCCCCGGCAGGACTCCCAGCGGGACACCGCCTGGCGGGAGACGTTGAGCTCCTCGGCAAATTGCTCCTGCGTGAGGCCCGCGGCGCGGCGCACCTCCTGCAGGCGTTCTCCAAAGGACATCCGGCATCCTCTCCTTCCGCTCCCATTGTCCCCCATTCCGGGGGCTTTGACCAGCAAGTTGCGCTGTCATCGGCGAAAAATCGCCGCAACTTTGATGTTACATCGGTGCTGCATCCCGGGAAAGGCGGGCAGGGACGCCGCCGGGAGACCCCGGGAGGGCCGTTTTTCCTATTGTACCATGTCCCGGCGGGGAAATGTGTTTCAATTTGATTACAAAGCGGGCGGGGTGCTGGGAGAGGGAGTTTGCGGGGCGCGGGGCGGCTGCGGGCGCGGGGGACGGCTTCCGGCGGGCAGCGGTTCCGGGGAAAGGCCGGCTTTCGGGGGACTTTACGGGAAGTGTACAATTCTTAACGGGGCCTTAACGGCGAAATTTTCCCGGAGATCCGCCGCTTTCCGGGTTTTGGGGGGCGAGAAAGCGGGGCGGGGAGCGGCGGGGCGGCTTGCGCTTTCCGCCGGGGCATTGTATAGTAATCTTGTAAAAGTATGCCCGCCACCCAGGCGGGCGGAAGGAGACCCTATGCAGCTGACTGTTCCCTGTCTCTTCGGGCTGGAGAGCCTGGTGGCGGATGAGATGAAGCGTTTGGACTTGAAGGACGTGCGGGCCGAGAACGGCCGCGTCCACTGTGAGGGGAGCTTCGCGGACATCGCGCGGCTCAACATCAACCTGCGCTGCGGGGCGCGGGTGCTGATGGAGCTGGGGAGCTTCCCGGCACCGGATTTCGAGGCCCTGTTCCAGGGCGTGGCCGCCCTGCCCTGGGAGGACTACATCCCCCGGGAGGGGGAGTTCCCGGTGAAGGGCTGGTCGCTGAACTCGACCCTGCACTCCGTGCCCGCCTGCCAGGCCATCGTGAAGAAGGCGGCGGCCAAGCGGCTGGGAGCGGCCTATGGGCTGGAGACCCTGCCGGAGAGCGGCAGCCGCTACCAGATCCAGTTTGCCATCGTGAAGGACGTGGCGTCCTTGTATCTGGATACCTCCGGCGAGGGGCTCTACAAGCGGGGCTACCGGGCCCGGAACATGGGCGCGCCCCTGCGGGAGACGCTGGCGGCGGCCCTGGTGAAGCTCTCCCGCTACCGGGGGAAGGATCCCTTCTGCGACCCCTTCTGCGGCAGCGGCACCATCCCCATCGAGGCGGCGTTGATCGCCAAGAACCGGGCCCCGGGCCTGGAGCGGAGCTTCGCCGCCCAGAAGTGGCGGAACATGGACTCCAAGCTCTGGCTGGAGGCCGCCGACGAGGCCATGGACAAGGAGTTCCACGGCAGCTACGACATCTGGGGCGGCGACATCGACCCCGCCGCGGTGGAGCTGGCGAAGCACAACGCGGAGCTGGCCGGGGTGGAGGACTGCATCCGCTTTG
>CAKTSC010000402.1 GCA_934597465.1 uncultured Dysosmobacter sp. | reverse complement strand
GATCTCCGCCCAGTGGTTCGTGAAGATGGAGCCCCTGGCCCGCGAGGCCCTGCGGGTGGTCAACGAGGGCGAGGTCAAGTTCGTCCCCGAGCGCTTCGCCAAGACCTATACCAACTGGATGGAGAACTGCCACGACTGGTGCATCTCCCGCCAGCTCTGGTGGGGCCATCAGATCCCCGCCTGGTACTGCGACGACTGCGGCCACATCAACGTGGAGCGGGAGGATCCCACCTGCTGCGAAAAGTGCGGCAGCACCCACCTCACCCGGGAGGAGGACGTGCTGGATACCTGGTTCTCCTCCGCCCTCTGGCCCTTCAGCACCCTGGGCTGGCCGGAGAACACCGAGGATCTCGCCTACTGGTACCCCACCTCCGTCATGGTCACGGGCTACGACATCATCTTCTTCTGGGTGGCCCGGATGATCTTCTCCGGCTGCGAGCAGATGAAGAGGATCCCCTTCCACACCGTCCTCATCCACGGTCTCGTCCGGGACGACAAGGGCCGCAAGATGTCCAAGTCTCTGGGCAACGGCATTGATCCCCTGGAGATGGCGGAGAAGTACGGCGCGGACGCCCTGCGCTTTAACCTCATCACCGGCAACTCCCCCGGCAACGACATGCGTTTCTATGTGGAGAAGTGCGAGGCCATGCGCAACTTCGCCAACAAGGTCTGGAACGCCAGCCGCTTCGTGCAGATGAACCTCAGCATCGACACCTGCACCCTGCCGGAGGCCAAGGACATGGCCGCCGAGGACAAGTGGGTTCTCAGCCGGCTCAACACCCTGGTGAAGGAAGTCACCGAGAACCTGGAGAGCTTTGAGATCGGCGTGGCCTCCGCCAAGGTCTACGACTTCCTGTGGGACACCTACTGCGATTGGTATATCGAGCTTACCAAGACCCGCCTGAACGGCGAGGACGAGGCGGCCAAGCGCACCGCCCAGAACGTCCTTTGCTACGTGCTGACGCAGCTCCTGAAGCTGCTGCACCCCTTCATGCCCTTCCTGACGGAGGAAATCTACCAGGCCCTGCCCCGCATTGAGGGCGATGAGAGCATCCTCATGATGTCCCGCTGGCCGGAGTATGACGAGGCCCTGAGTTTCCCGTCGGAGGAGGCCTCCATGGACGCCGTCATGGATGTGATCCGTGCCATCCGCGCCCGCCGGGCGGAGATGAACGTGCCGCCCTCCCGAAAGGCGGAGCTGCTGATCGTCACCGCTCAGCCGGAGCCCTACCGGCAGGGCCTGCACTTCATCCAGCGCCTGGCCTACGCCAGCGAAGTCCGTTTCGCAAGCACCGCCCCGGCGGATGCCGTGGGCCAGGTCAGCGTCGTGACCCACAATGCCACGGCTTACATGCCCCTTGCCGAGCTGGTGGATCTGGCCGCCGAGCGGGAGCGCATCGCCAAAGAGCTGGAGAAGGCGAAAAACGGCCTGCGCATCACCGAAGGCAAGCTCTCCAACGAGAAGTTCGTGGCCCACGCACCTGAGGCCGTGGTCAATGCCGAGCGGGAGAAGGTCACCA
>CAKTSC010000401.1 GCA_934597465.1 uncultured Dysosmobacter sp. | reverse complement strand
CAGAGGCTGGAGGCCAGCATCAGCGTCAGGATGATGAAGACGGAGGAGAGCAGCTGCTGGCGCTTGCTGCGCAGGACTTCCGTGATGACGTGGAGGGAGTCGTAGTAGGCGTTGATGCGGAAGAGGCGGAAGATCCGCACCACCCGGAACATCCGGAAAGCAACCATCCCGCTGGGGAAGAACACCGGCAGGAAGGTGGGCAGGAAGCTCACCAGGTCGATGAGCCCGCCCACAGAGGTGACATAGCGGAAAACCGCCTTCCCCGGCGTCAGCGTGGGGTAGAGGCAGCGGGCCGTCCAGACCCGCAGGACATAGTCCACGGCGAAGAAGACGGAGGTCACGAACTCCACGGTGTCCAGGAGCGCCCCGCAGCGCTCCTCCGCCCCGTCGAAGGTGGCGGCCACGCTGGCGGCCAGGGCCAGCACCACCACGAAGGAGCCGAAGAAGTCATAGCTCCGGCTGAGGACATCGTCCGCCGCGCCGATCTCCACGATCTCAAAAAGCCGCCTGCGCCGCCGCTCCCGCAGGATCTCCGGGTTCTGCCGCTCCATGGGAGCCCTCCTTTCGCGCCGCCGCTCCGGCGGGACTGGTCTGTCGGGCCGTCCCGGCCCTTACCGGAAGCGCCAGAGGTTCAGTCCCATCTCCGGATCCTTCTCCCGGTCTATCTCGCCGCCCAGCTCCGTCAGCACCAGCTCGGCGGTGGCGCTGATCTGCGCCCGGTTGAGGTGCCCGCCCACCACGGCGTTGTCCTCCCCGGCGGCGCTGAGGTGCAGATGGGCATAGAATGCCCTGTCCATCCGATCCACCGTGCCGGTGAGGGACACGATCTCATAGGGCCCCTGGAAGCGCCGGGAGTCATAGACCTTGCTGTCCGTGTGGAAGACCCCCACGGTGAAGTCGTTGACGGCCCCCAGCCCCTGCACCGCGGCCAGGCGGAGATCCTCCCGCTCCGCCAGCTCCCGCAGCTGGGTCAGGATCTCCTCCCCCGGATCCAGCCGGAGCAGGATGTGTTTTCCGAACCTTCGATGATCCATATGTGTTCTCCCTTCCCGCGGAAAACGGGGGCGGGCGCTGGCCCGCCCCCTGGCGTGTGCGATGGATGGGTTGCCGCCGCGGGCGCTTACTTCACCCGCTCACCGGCGGCTTCCTTGGCGGCGATCTCCCGCATGGCGTCCTTGTGGCTCAGGTTGACACGGCCCTTCTCGTCGATGTCCGTGACCTTGACCCACATCATGTCGCCCACCTTGCAGGCGTCCTCCACCTTCTCGATGCGGCGCTCGGCCAGCTTGGAGATGTGAACGAGGCCGTCCTTGCCGGGGGCCAGCTCCACGAAGGCGCCGAAGGTCATCAGGCGCACCACGCGGCCATAGTACAGCGCGCCCACGGTGGGCTCGAAGACGATGTCGTCGATGCACTTCTTGGCGGCGTCGCAGCTGGCGGCGTCGGGAGAGGCGATGTGGATGGTGCCGTCGTCGTCGATGTCGATCTTGGCGCCGGTGTCGGCCACGATCTTCTGGATGACGGAGCCGCCCTTGCCGATGACGTCCCGGATGTT
>CAKTSC010000400.1 GCA_934597465.1 uncultured Dysosmobacter sp. | reverse complement strand
TCCCGGAGGAGAGAATACCAAAGGCCGGAGCCATCCGGCGGAGAGGGAGAGCATCATGAAGATCGTACTGTTGGCGGCCCTGGTCAGCTTCGTGCTGACGCTGATTCTGGGCCGGTTCGTATTGGCGGAGCTCCGCAAGCTGAAGGCCGGGCAGGAGATCCGGCAGGACGGCCCCACCTGGCACAATTCCAAGGCCGGGACTCCTACCATGGGCGGCATCATGTTTATCCTGGGGGCGGGCGTCACCGTGCTGGCCCTGGGCTGGCAGAGCCTGCTGGCCGGGGACTGCACCCACCTCTATGTCTATCTCTTCGCCCTGGTTTTCGGCCTCATCGGCTTTGTGGATGACTTCCGCAAGGTGAAGCAGCACCAGAACGAGGGCCTGACGGCCAAGCAGAAGTTCGTGCTGCAGCTGCTGGCGGCGGTGATCTTCCTCTCCCTTATGCGCTATGAGGGGCTTCTCAGCAACGATCTCTACCTGCCCTTTTTCAACGTGAGCTTCACCATCAACTGGATCGTCTATCTCGTGTTCGCGGCCTTCGTCATCGTGGGCTGCGTCAACGCCGTGAACCTGACGGACGGCATCGACGGTCTTGCGGGCAGCGTCACCGCCGTGACCTGCGTCTTCTTCCTGGCGGCGGGGCTTCTGGCGGAGCTCACCACCCTGAGCCTCTTCGCCTCCGCCCTTCTGGGCGGGCTCCTGGCCTTCGTGGTGGGGTATAACCACCACCCCGCCAAGTGCTTCATGGGGGATACCGGCAGCCTCTTTCTGGGGGGCGCGGTGGCGGCCATGGCCTTCGCTTTGGATATGCCTCTCGTGCTGATCCCCGTGGGCATCGTATACATTCTGGAGACTCTCTCTGATATTATCCAGGTAGTATACTTCAAGGCCACCCACGGCAAGCGCTTTTTCAAGATGGCGCCCCTGCACCACCACCTGGAAAAGTGCGGCTGGAGCGAGTGGAAGATCGTGGGCGTGTTCTCCGCCGTGACGGCGGTCTGCAGCGCTTTGGCCTGGCTGGGTATCCAGGGAAGATTCTGAGCGTTCCGGCATAGACTCATACACTGCGGGGAAGGGAGGGAGAGCCATGACGAGATCGGAGCATCTGCGCCGGAAGGCAGAGCAGGACCGCCGCCGGGAGGCCCAGGAAAAGCGCCTTGCCGCCCAGCAGCGGCGGGAGGAGCGGGAGAAGCGCCGGCTGCAGCGGGAAGCCGAGGGCCGGGAGCTTGCCAAGGGTCCCATCGACCTGCCGTTTTTGCTGCTGGTGTGCCTGCTCCTCGGCATCGGGCTCATCATGGTCTTCTCCGCCAGCTTCCCCTCCGCCTACTACAGCGTGAAGATCCAGGACCCCTTCTTCTACATCAAGCGCCAGGGCATGTGGGCCATCCTGGGCCTCTGCGCCATGGTTTTGACGGCGCGGATCGACTACCACCGCTTCAAGGCCCTCTCCAAGCCGGCGCTGTTCGTGGCCATCATCCTGCTGGCTCTGGTGCTGGTGCCGGGCGTCGGCACCACCCGCAACCACGCCACCCGCTGGATCGAGATCGGGGCCTCTCCATGCAG
>CAKTSC010000399.1 GCA_934597465.1 uncultured Dysosmobacter sp. | reverse complement strand
CGGGCCGGAGACTTTCACAACTTTACCGCTCAAATTCGATAACCTTCTTTCATCAGATTCGCAGAAGGAGAGAGAAAAAATCTCTAACGGAAGAACACGCTGCCCCTCGGTGCAGAGCCGTCCGTCCACGACCCCCGCAGGGCATCAAAATCATTTTCGCCGCGGCGTGTACGTGGCGAAAATCCCTCTACCCAGCCGCCCTGGGCGGCGTCACCAGTGAGGAACGCCTCACTGGTGGGGGGAATCTCAAGGGGGGACGCAGTCCCCTCTTGAAGTCTTAGAGAATATCCGCACCCACAGCCCGCTCGATGGCGCTCTGGATGCTGCGCTTCCCG
Organism: uncultured Dysosmobacter sp.; assembly: GCA_934597465.1. Lineage (GTDB taxonomy): Bacteria > Bacillota > Clostridia > Oscillospirales > Oscillospiraceae > Oscillibacter. Next base: position 1,229 of record CAKTSC010000399.1, on the reverse strand, counting down.
ATGCCCAGGGAACCTTCCTTCCCGGGGATCAGGATGATGGCGGGACGCAGGGCGTCCTTATACCGGGCGATGACATCCTCCAGCTTCACGGCCAGCTGCTCCGTGAGATAGATCACAGCGCAGTCCTCCTTGGCAAGCTTGTGGATGATCTCCCGGGCCTCCTCCGGCGAGGAGGCGGGATAGGCGTCCAGCCCCAGCGCCCGGAAGCCCATGACGGACTCCCAGTCGCCGATGGCCGCGATACGATAAGTCACTGCCATGCTCCGCCCTCCTTACACATAGCTGTTGCGCAGATGGCTCCGGATCTCCATGGGGGTAAGACCGGCCTTCCGGCCCAGCAGGATGATCCGCAGGTTGGTGAACTCCGTCTCCAGCGCGGCGATATAATTGATGACCGGGGCCTCGCCGAAGGGGATCATCTGGGAGTTGGCGAGATAGCTGGTCACCGCGTCGTCGCAGCTCTTCTCAAAGCCCTTCACGCTGCTGGCCTCCGCCGCGGCCTTGAAGCCGGGGGTCTGGTAGATGGCGGCAAGGGCCCGGCCGTCCCGGCCCTCCACGTGCATGAGAACATCCGTGGAGATGTCGCCGCCCTCGATGAGAGCCTGGGCCAGGAACTCCTTGCTCTTGCGCACCCGCAGGCAGCGGACAAGGGTCTGGAGGTTGGCGGCGTCGATGCAGTCCCGGACATAGCCCTGCAGGAAGCGGCTGCCGGTGACCTCCGCCACGCGCAGCTCCTCCTGGAAGCGGGCCCGATCCAGCACCATGTCGCACAGCTGAGGGTCTCTCGTGCTCTCCAGCACCTGCCGGGCCTCCTTGGAGGCCTCCGCCAGGATGGGGGGCAGCTCGCCCTCGGCCCCCCGGGAGGACACGTAGCGCTTGACCTCCTCCGCGGGAACGCGGCCGAGATCCGAGAGCATGGAGTCCGGGGAGGTGTGCATGGCTTCCGCCTTCAGCACCGCCTTCACGTTATGGTAGTCATACTTCATCCGGAAGACATCCAGATACCGGGGATCGGGCATGCTCCGCTCTAGATCCTTCCAGATATTCCGGCGGACGTTGGAGAAGGCCTCGTCCAGCTCCTCGGGGTCTGCCAGGGAGAAGGCGGGGTAGCCGTACTCCTGCAGGATGCGGGAGACCTCCTCATCGGAGTGGGTCTCCAGGAGCTGCTCCATCTTGTCCCGGTTCATGAGGGTGTTCTCCATCCCCCGGATCCGGGCGGAAATGGTCAG
>CAKTSC010000398.1 GCA_934597465.1 uncultured Dysosmobacter sp. | reverse complement strand
GCGTGGGCAAGAAGATCGCCCAGCGCATCATTCTGGAGCTGAAGGACAAGCTGGCAAAGGAGCAGGGCAGCTTTGACACCGGCAGCGGCGCAGCGGTGGTGCTGCCCGTCCAGAGCAACAAGGCCGGTGAGGCTGCCGCCGCGCTGGCGGTGCTGGGGTACGGCAGTCAGGAGATCAGCGCCGCCCTGAAGGGTATCGACATGGAGGCGCTGCCGCTGGAGGAGATCATCCGCCAGTCGCTGAAAAAAATGGTGAAGTAGGGGAGGGGATCGCATGAGCATCGACTTTGGCGCGGACATCTACGAGGAGCCGCTCGTCGCCAAGACGTTCCTGAACGAGGACGCCGGCGAGACATCTCTGCGTCCCCGCACACTGGCGGAGTACATCGGGCAGGAGAAGGCCAAGCAGAACCTGTCCATCTTCATTGAGGCCGCCCGCCGCCGCACGGAGGCGCTGGACCATGTGCTGCTCCACGGCCCTCCGGGCCTGGGCAAGACCACGCTGGCCGGCATCATCGCCCAGGAGATGGGCGTCAATATCCGCATCACCTCCGGCCCGGCGATCGAAAAGCCCGGCGATCTGGCGGCGCTGCTGACCAACCTCAACGAAAACGACATCCTGTTCGTGGATGAGATCCACCGCCTGAACCGGTCGGTGGAGGAGATCCTGTACCCCGCTATGGAAGACTATGCCATCGACATCATCATCGGCAAAGGCCCTTCCGCCAACTCCATCCGTCTGGATCTGCCCCGCTTTACGCTGATCGGCGCCACCACCCGGGCCGGGTCCCTGTCCGCCCCACTGCGTGACCGCTTCGGCGTTACCCTGCGGCTGGAGCTGTACACCCCGGAGGAGCTGGCCACCATCGTCAAGCGCAGTGCCGGCATCCTCAGCGTGGAGATCGAGCCGGAGGGCGCCATGGAGATCGCCCGCCGCTCCCGGGGTACGCCCCGCATCGCCAACCGCATGCTCCGCCGCGTCCGGGATTTTGCCCAGGTGGTGGCCGACGGCGTCATCACCCGCCAGGTGGCCGACCAGGCCCTGCTGGCGCTGGAGGTGGATCATCTGGGGCTGGATCAGGTGGACCGCCGCATGCTTCGCGCCATCATTGAGAACTACGGCGGCGGCCCGGTGGGCCTTGAAACGCTGGCCGCCACCATCGGCGAGGAGTCCGTCACGCTGGAGGATGTGTACGAGCCGTACCTGATGCAGATCGGTTTCCTGACCCGCACGCCCCGGGGCCGCTGCGTCACCCGGAAGGCCTACGAGCACCTGCATATCAGCGCTCCGGAGCCGGAACAGCTTTCTTTGTAAGCATCGCATCGCCAAATAGGAAGGGCGAATACGGCATATCGACGGTAACTGCTGTCGAATTTGAGTTATTTTTGACAAACTTTCCGCAATTACTTGACAAATTATTTTGTAAAAAGGTATAATGCACTATGGTGAATGATACACGGGCAGATTATGACCATCTGATGACAGAGAGCGACGAGGCACTGTGCGCGTCCGTCCGGGCGGGGAACCGTCTGGCGGAGGAGGTACTGGCCGCGCGCTATCACCGTCTGGTACGCA
>CAKTSC010000397.1 GCA_934597465.1 uncultured Dysosmobacter sp. | reverse complement strand
GCCTTCCGGGGCAGCGAGGCCCAGGTGATGCCCGCCTTCGACCGCAAGCTCTCCGAGACCAAGTGCGTCAGCTGCGGTCAGTGCGCCGCCGCCTGCCCCACCGGCGCCATCACCATCAAGAATGAGGTGGGCAAGGCTTGGGCGGCCCTCACCGATCCCAAGCGCCGGGTAGTCTTCCAGATCGCCCCCGCCGTGCGGGTGGCCGTGGGCGAGGCCTTTGGCCTCAAGAGCGGCGCCAACGCCCTCAACAAGCTGGTCTCCGCCCTGAAGATCATGGGCGCGGATGCCGTGTACGACACCAACGTGGGCGCGGATCTCACCGTGATGGAGGAGACCGCCGAATTCCTGGAGCGGGTGGAGAAGGGCGGGCCCTTCCCCATGTTCACCTCCTGCTGCCCCGCCTGGATCAAGTACCTGGAGAACGAGAAGCCCCAGTACCTGAAGAACATCTCCTCCTGCAAGTCCCCCATGGAGATGTTCGCGGCCCTGCTCCGCAAGGAGTATCAGGCCGAGGATGAAAAGGACGGCAAGACCACCTACCACATCGCCATCATGCCCTGCACCGCCAAGAAGATGGAGGCCGCCCGGCCCGAGTTCGCCCGGGACGGCCGCGCGGACGTGGATCTGGTGCTCACCACCCAGGAAGTCGTCACCATGATCCAGGAGTCCGGCATCCGCTTTGAGGATCTGGAGGGCCGGGCGCCGGAGATGCCCTTCGGCTTCGGCTCCGGCGCGGCGGTAATCTTCGGCACTACCGGCGGTGTGGCCGAGGCAGTGGCCCGCCGGGCCGCCCTGGTCAGCAACGACGCCACCGTGGAGGAGATCCGCTGGTCTGGCCTTCGGGGCAGCGAGACCCTCCGGGAGGCGGAGATCCCCGTGGGGGACAAGACCATCCGCATCGGCGTGGTCAACGGCCTTGTCAACGCCCGGGATCTGCTGGACGCCATGGATGCCGGAGCCCCCTGCCCCTATGACCTCATCGAGGTCATGACCTGCCGGGGCGGCTGCGTGGGCGGCGCGGGCCAGCCCCGCGCCCTCACCGAGGGGAAGAACCAGCGGGCGGAGGGCCTCTACGCCGCCGACCGCGCCGCCACCATGAAGTTCTCCCAGTCCAACCCCGTGGTGAAGGCCCTCTACGAGACCACCCTGAAGACCGGTTCCCACGAGCTCCTGCACGTGGAGTACGAGTCCCAGGAGTAAGCGTAGATCCCGCCGGGATCCCCACCAGACCAAATGAAAGGAAGCCCTCCAGCTCACGCCGGAGGGCTTCCTTTTCCGCTTATTCCAATGTCTCCAGCTTTTCCACCAGCTGGGCAAGGCTTCCCGTCCAGGCCGCGCCGTCCAGGGGGAGGTTCCGCTTGTTCTCCAGGCAGTCCGTCACAAGATACACCGGCACCCCCAGCTCCCGGATGGCCATGTCCTCCCAGGCGTCGTTGCCGATCATGAGGCAGTCCTCCGGGCGGAGGGCGTTCCGGGCCAGGAACTCCCGGAAGTAGCCCCCGCTGGGCTTGCAGAAGGAGCTGTTCTCATAGCTGCTGATGTCCCGGAAGGCGGCGGGCTCCACCCCCGCCCAGCGG
>CAKTSC010000396.1 GCA_934597465.1 uncultured Dysosmobacter sp. | reverse complement strand
CGTGGAGGGGAGAGATCCCCTGGAGATGCACCAGAAGATGGCCGCCGCCCTGGACTGGGCCATCGGCGAAATCAGGAGCATCCAGAAGACCGCCCGGGAGACCGGCGTCGCCAAGCGCCCCCGCTGGCCCATGATCGTCCTGCGGACGCCCAAGGGCTGGACGGGCCCCAAGATGGTGGACGGCAACGTGCTGGAGGGCAGCTGGCGGGCCCACCAGGTGCCCATCTCCATGGGCCCCGACACCGAGAAGCACCTGCCGGAGCTGGAGGAGTGGCTGCGCTCCTACAAGCCCGAGGAGCTCTTCGATGAGAACGGCCGCCCCGTGGAGCTGATCCGCTCCTTCCCGCCCAAGGGCTCCCGCCGCATGGGCGCGAACCCCCACGCCAACGGCGGATTGCTGCTGCGCGACCTGCGGACGCCCGATTTCCGGGACTACGCCGTGGATGTGAAGGCCCCCGGCGCCGTGGAGGCGCAGGATATGTACGTCCTGGGCACCTACGTCCGGGATGTGATGAAGCTGAACCTGGACGCCCGGAACTTCCGCATCTTCGCCCCGGACGAGACGGCCTCCAACCGCCTGCAGGCGGTGTTCGACGTCACCGGCCGCCGCTTCCTGGATGAGCAGATCCCCGGCGTGGACGAGCACCTGGATCCCGATGGCCGGGTCATGGACTCCATGCTCTCCGAGCACTTCTGCGAGGGCTTCCTGGAGGGCTATCTGCTGACGGGCCGCCACGGCTTCTTCGACAGCTATGAGGCCTTCATCCGCATCGTGGACTCCATGTTCTCCCAGCATGCCAAGTGGCTGAAGATGTGCAATGAGCTGCCCTGGCGGCAGGACATCGCCTCCCTCAACTATATCCTGGCCTCCAACGTCTGGCAGCAGGATCACAACGGCTTCACCCATCAGGATCCCGGCTTCCTGGATCACGTGGCCAACAAGAAGGCGGATGTGGTGCGCATGTATCTGCCCCCGGATGCCAACTGCCTGCTCTCCTGCTTCGACCACTGTATCAAGAGCCGGAACTATGTGAACGTCATCGTGGCCAGCAAGCATCCCCGTCCCCAGTGGCTCACCATGGAGCAGGCCGTGAAGCACTGCACCCAGGGCATCGGCATCTGGGACTGGGCCAGCAATGACCAGGGCCAGGAGCCCGACGTGGTCATGGCCTGCTGCGGCGATACCCCCACCCTGGAGACCCTGGCCGCCGTCACCATCCTGCGCCATGAGCTGCCGGAGCTGAAGATCCGGGTCATCAACGTGGTGGATCTCATGAAGCTCCAGCCCCACACGGAGCATCCTCACGGCCTGACGGATGAGGAGTACGACATGCTCTTCACCAAGGATAAGCCCATCATCTTCGCCTACCACGGCTATCCCACCCTTATCCACGAGCTCACCTACCGCCGCGCCAACAAGAACCTCCACGTCCGCGGCTACAAGGAGGAGGGCACCATCACCACGCCCTTCGACATGCGCGTCCTCAACGACATCGACCGCTTCGACCTGGTGATGGACGTGGTGCGCCGCCTGCCCCAGCTGGGCAACCGGGGCGCCTACCTCGTCCAGCAGATGAACGACAAGCTGG
>CAKTSC010000395.1 GCA_934597465.1 uncultured Dysosmobacter sp. | reverse complement strand
CTGGCGGTGACCCAGGCGGTGGCCGCCCTGACGGGCCTTGGGGCAGATCGGATCACGGTGGTCAAATGTCAATAGTCATCTGGAGGAGGAAGAGCATGAGGAAGGAAAGCTGGCGGAAAAACGCGGTGGTACTGACGGTTCTGGTGCTGGTGGGGGCGGCGGTGGTCATCAACTGGAAGTTCTCCGCCCCGGCAGAGACGGCAAACGGCGCGGTCAGCGGGGAGGAGAGCGGGCGCAGGCTCCTGGGGCAGCCTACCCTGGTCAGCGGGGAGGGGGACAGCTCCGCCGATCCGGCGGGGGAGGATGCCGTCTACACCGGGTCGGACTACTTTGCCTCCGCCCGGCTCACCCGGCAGCAGGCGCGGGACAGCGCCATCCAGCTGCTGCAGCAGGCGGCAGACGAGGAGGGCGCGGCGGAGGAGGCCGCCACCGAGGCCTCGGAGGGCATCCAGGCTCTCGCCGCCTATACCCTGGCGGAGGCCCAGATCGAAAACCTGGTGACGGCCAAGGGCTACGCCGACTGCGTGGCCTTCATGGGGGCGGAGAGCATCAGCGTGGTGGTCTCCACCCGGGACGGCGCGGCCCTGACCTCCGCGGACGTTGCCAAGATCACGGACATCACCATGACGGAGACCGGTTACCCCGCTTCGGCCATCAAGATCATGGCGGCAAATTAGTGGTTGTATTTTGCGGCTTTCCATGGTAAAATACCCTGTAAGCCATTGCCGGAGGCCATTTCCCGGCCGGCCGGAGGGGCGGAGCCCGTCCGGATGCCGGAGAGGCCCCCGGAAGTAAGGAGAGTTTTACCATGGGTGAAAGCAAGGATTATATGACACTGCCGGAGCAGAACGGCAGCGTGAATATCGCCAAGGACGTCATCGCCGCCGTGGCGGTGGACGCCGTCCGTGAGGTGGAGGGCGTCTCCGGCATGATGACCAGCATGGGCGGCGTCATGGATCTCGTGGACAAGAAGAACGCCCAGAAGGGCCTCAAGGGCGTGCGCATCAGCGTCAGTGAGGATAACCAGCTGACGCTGGATCTCTACCTCACCGTACACTACGGCGTCTCCATTCCGGAGACGGCGGAGAACGCCCAGAAGGCCGTCGCCACCGCGGTGGAGGACATGACCGGCTGCAAGGTCAGCGCCGTGAACGTCCACGTGGGCGGCGTCAGCATCGCCTGAGACGGGAAAGAGAGAGGGAAGCGCCATGATGCTGCGAAATACCGCCCGGGAGATCGCCGTACACCTTGCCTATGAGCTGAGCTTCACCGCCCTGCCGGTGGAGGAGCTGCTGGAGGCCCGCCTCAGCGCGGAGCGCTTCGCGGAGCTGGCGGAGGAGGACGCGCTCTATGAGGAGGCCCCCGACCGGCTCCAGCGGGAGTATATTACCCGCCTCGTCACCGGCGTCTCCGAGCACGCCGCCGAGCTGGACGGCTACATCGCCAAGTACGCCCGGGGCTGGAAGTTCTCCCGCATCCCCTTGGTGGCCAGCGCCATCATGCGGGTGGCCATGTATGAGATCCTCTACATGCCGGAGATCCCCAACGGCGCCGCCATCAACGAGGCCGTGGAGATCGCCAAGCACTACGA
>CAKTSC010000394.1 GCA_934597465.1 uncultured Dysosmobacter sp. | reverse complement strand
GAAATGGTGACAGACGAGGTGCGTCGTGTGCAGCTGATGCAGCCGGTTAAGGTCGTTGAAACGACAAAACAGACCTATCAGGCGCCTGCCGTCATTCTGGCGACCGGCGCACCGCCGAAAAAGCTTGGTGTACAGGGAGAGGCGGAAATGCTGGGACGCGGCGTTCACTATTACGCCGCTTGCCGCTCCATGATGTACAAACGAAGAACCGTTGCTGTAATCGGAGATGGGGAGCAGGCTGCTGAGGCGGCAATGCTCCTTTCCCGTATCGCCAAACGGGTCTGCCTGGTGCATCAGGGTAAGCAGATGCAGATTGATCCTGTCTACATGAGCAAGTTGAAAACGATGGGAAATATTGAGCGTTATGCAGGAAGCAGGGTTCTGGCCTTTCTTCACGCAAACTGGGTGTCGAGCGTCCGTATCCGGGAAGAGCGGGACGGGGAGATATGGAATCTGCCGTGCGACGGCGCATTTGTCTGCCTCGGCGGTGTGCCGGAAACGGGTCTATTCCAGGGACAGGCGGCACTGGATGAGCAGGGGTATATTCTTGCAAATGAGACGACGGCAACCAATCTCCCGGGCGTTTTTGCTGTCGGTGATGTCCGGACAAAACTTCTACGGGGGATTCTGACTGCCGCAGCAGATGGCGCGGTGGCAGCACAGCAGGCGGAGCGATATATTGTAGAAAACATCTGATCTGAAAAGCAGGGAAGGAGCGTATCCATGAAACTTACATTCATTGGCGCAGCGCATGAAGTGACAGGGAGCTGTACGCTTCTGGAGTGCTGTGGGGGTTACTTCCTGATTGATTGCGGCATGGAGCAGGGGGTCAATGTTTTTGAAAACGCGCCGCTTCCGGTTTTGCCGGGACAGATCGATGCAGTTTTTCTGACACACGCGCATATCGATCACTCCGGCATGCTGCCCAAGCTGTATAAGGACGGATTCCGTGGCAAGGTCTATGCGACGCAAGCAACGGAAAATCTCTGCCGGATCATGCTGATGGACTCGGCTGCTATTCAGATGTCCGATGCGGAGTGGCTGAACAGAAAGGCGGTGCGCGCCGGCCGCGCGACGGTAGACCCGGTCTATACGACCGAGGACGCGGCAGGTGCACTGCGGCTGCTGCGTCCATGCAGGTATGGAGAACGCATCAAAGCAGCAGAGGGCGTGGATGTCCGGTTTACAGACGTCGGTCATCTGCTCGGCGCAGCCTGCGTGGAGCTGTGGCTGACGGAGGACGGAGAAACAAGGAAGCTTGTCTTCAGCGGCGATGTCGGCAATACGGGCCTGCCGCTGATCGGTGCGCCTCTGACGGTGGATGAGGCGGATTATCTGGTGATCGAATCCACCTACGGAAACCGGCTGCATGAGAAGCCTGGAGATACCGTAGCAGAGCTTGCTGCTGTTTTGAAGCGGGCCTTTGACCGGGGTGGAAGCGTGATCATCCCGGCGTTTGCAGTCGGCAGAACACAGGAGCTTTTATACGCAGTCCGGGAAATCAAGCAGAAACGGCTGGTGCAGGGGCATGACGGCTGGCCGGTCTATCTGGACAGCCCGCTTGCTGAGGCCGCAACAGCTGTTTTCATGCAA
>CAKTSC010000393.1 GCA_934597465.1 uncultured Dysosmobacter sp. | reverse complement strand
GTCACCTGGATCTGTTCCTTATGCTGCTCCAGAATGGTCTTGACGATGTAGAGCCCCAGGCCCACGCCGTCCTTGTCCTCGCTGCGGGATTTGTCGCTCTTGTGGAAGCGCTCGAAGAGCTTGGGCAGCTCGTCGGCGGGGATGGTGTCCCCCAGGTTGCGGACGGTGACATAGGCCTTGCCGTCCGCCGCCGCGGTAACGCCGAGGTAGAGGGCCGTGCCCGTCCGGGCGAACTTGGCGGCGTTTTCCAGCAGGTTGTAGATGACCTGGGTGATCATGTCGTTGTCGCCCCGGACCAGGATGGGCTCCTCCGGGATGTCCGCCTCCACGTCCAGGTGCCGGTCTGTGATCTTCTTCTCCATGGAGATGAGCACCCGCCGCATGGACTCGCAGACATCGAAGCGGCTGCCGCTCTTGAGGGGATCCATGACCTGGAGCTGGCTCACGTCCAGCATCCGCCGCACCAGGCGAGAGAGTCTCCGGCTCTCGTCCGAGATAATTTGCAGATACTGCTTCTCCGACTCCGGCGGGATGGTCCCGTCTAGGATGCCGTCGGTATAGCCCGCGATGGTGGTCATGGGGGTCTTCAGCTCGTGGGAGATGTTGGCGATGAAGTCCCGGCGCTTGCGCTCCGTCTGCTGCAGGGTCTCCGCCATCCGGTTGAAGGACGCCGCCAGCTCGCCGATCTCATCGCTGCGGCCGTAGTCCTTCATGCGGACGTCGAAATCCCCCTCGGCGTAGAGCCGGGTGGCCTGGGCCATCTCCCGGATGGGCTTGATCTGCCGCATGGTGGTGACGGAGCAGACCGCGAAGGCGATCATCAGCACCACCATGGCCGTCATCAGGAAGAGCCCCAGAAAGGCCTGCCACATGGTGTCCATGGACGTGGTGGACGCCACGGCGAAGACCGCGCCCAGGGCCGTGGCCCCGTCCTTGCCCAGCACCGGCACGCCCACCACGAAGCGGTTCTTCTCATAGAGCCCCAGGTCCGTCTTCTTGGCGAAGTCCCCCTCCCGGAAGAGGGTGCTCATCACGTTCCCCGGCAGCCGGGGCGTCTGCCCGTCCAGGGCGTCGTCCGTGGAGAGGAGGACCGTTCCGTCCGTGGCGCAGATGAGGAAGTTCACGTCCGAGACGCTGGCGGCGAAGCCTGTGAGCCGCAGCACGTCCTTGCTCCCAAGGGGCTGGGTCTCGTCCAGATAGTCCCGGGAGTAGACCGCCACCACGTGGGCCTTCTCCTGCAGCTCCTGGTTCCGCTCCCCCCGGGCGTAGTTATAGCTCAGGGAGAAGAAGGCCGCCCCCAGCAGGGCCAGCGTCAGCAGCACCATGCCGGTGGTGATGAACATCTGCTGCCAGTAGAGGCCCTGAAAATGCCGGCTGAGAAACTTCTTCATGCCTTGGCGCTCTCCTCCGTCCTGCCGCCCAAGAGCTCAAACTTATACCCCACGCCCCAGACGGTCTTCAGCGCCCACTGGTCCGAGACGTTCTCGATCTTCTCCCGCAGGCGCTTGATGTGGACATCCACCGTCCGGCTGTCGCCGAAGTAGTCAAAGCCCCAGACCTCGTCCAGCAGCTGATTGCGGGTATAGACCCGGTT
>CAKTSC010000392.1 GCA_934597465.1 uncultured Dysosmobacter sp. | reverse complement strand
ATCCTGGGCCTGGCGGAAGAACTGACTCATGGGAAGGGCTCCTTTCTCGCTTTCAAACCATGTAATGTAGTTTTGAATACTATATATCATAGTCTATTTCATTTCGCAATAGGGTTTGCAGATTTTTAACGCTCCGGGGCAAAGAATTTCTTGCGTTTCACTTTTTCTTCCCGTATAATAAAGGTACAAGCAAAGATGGATAGCTGCAACGGAGTGCTGTGCGCACGGGCTGACACCTATCTTCCTTTGCGCGCGGTAGGTGTTTCGGACGATCCGTCCGGGACGCCTTTTTTCGTATGCGAGGCATCCCATGGCCCCATGGAAGGGAACGAAATTGAAGGAGGACGTATCTATGGTTCTACTCACCAACGGCAGACTCATCACCCGGGACAGCCAGGGCAAAGGCTACTATGAGCACGGCGCCGTGGCCTACGAGGGCACGAAGATCGTGGAAGTCGGCGAGGAAGCCGCGCTCCGGGCCAAGTACCCCGAGGCGGAGATCCTGGACGCCAAGGGCGGCGTTATCATGCCCGCCCTCATCAACGCCCATACCCATATCTATTCCGCCCTGGCGCGAGGCCTCTCCATCGTGGGCAACAACCCCACCAACTTCTATGAGGTGCTGGACGGTACCTGGTGGGCCATCGACCGCCACCTGATGATGGACGGCACGAGAGCCTCCGCCACCGCCCTCTACATCGACTCCATCAAGCAGGGCGTCACCACCATCTTCGACCACCACGCCTCCTACGGCGAGATCCCCGGCACCCTCCACACCATTGCCGAGGAGAGCAAGCGTCTGGGGCTACGCTCCTGCCTCTGCTACGAGGTCAGCGACCGGGACGGTGAGGAGAAGTGTCTCCAGGCCATCCAGGAAAACGCCGACTTCATCACCGAGTGCGAGAAGAGCAAGGATCCCATGCTGGCGGCCATGTTCGGCGGCCACGCCCTCTTCACCATCTCCGACAAGACCTTTGACCGCATGGTGGCCGCCAACAATGGCCGCACCGGCTACCACATCCACGTCTCCGAGGGCATGAACGATGTTTACGATTCCCTCCAGAACTACGGCCGCCGCCCGGTGCAGCGCCTGCAGGATCACGGCATCCTGGGGCCCAAGACCATCCTGGGCCACTGCATCCATGTGAACACCGCCGAGATGGAGATCATCGCCGAGACCGGCACCATGGTGGTGAACAACCCCGAGAGCAACATGGGCAACGCCATCGGCATCTGCCCGGTGCTGCAGCTCCACAAGCGGGGCATCCTCCTGGGCATGGGCACGGACGCCTACACCAACGACATGCTGGAGAGCATCAAGGTGGCCCTCTGCTCCCAGCGGAGCCAGAACTGCCTGCCGAACGTGGGTTGGTGCGAGGTCACGGACATGCTCTTCCGGAATAACGCCAAGATCGGCGGAAAGTACTTCCCCGATGAGCTGGGCGTCCTGAAGGCCGGGGCCGCGGCGGACATCATCGTCATGGACTACAAGCCCTTCACCCCCTTCTCCGACGAGAACATCGACGGCCACATGATCTTCGGCATGACGGGCCGCCAGTGCCAGACCACCATCGCCGCCGGCAAGCTGCTGATGAAGGA
>CAKTSC010000391.1 GCA_934597465.1 uncultured Dysosmobacter sp. | reverse complement strand
GGCGGGCATGGCGCTGGCGGCCTTCAGGGGGAAGCCGGTGAGGGCGGCGCTGCCCTCGGGGCCCGCGTGCTGCAGCTGGATGGAGACCTTGGCGCCGTAGGCGTGGCAGGCGTCCGCCACCCGGCGGAAGCTCTCCACGGTGTCGTCGGAGAAGAGGCAGGGCTTCCGGGGGCCGCCCTTGGCCTCCTGATAGACCACGGTGGACTCGATGGTGATGAGGCCGAAGCCGCCCTTGGCCCGGGCCTGGTAGTAGCCCAGAGACCGGTCGCTGAGGCTGCCGTCGGTATTGGCGAAGTTATTGCCCATGGGAGGCACCACGAAGCGGTTGGGGACGGTGACGGTGCCGATCCGGATGGGGGAGAACATGGCGGGGAATTTCATGGTTCGCACCTCTTTCTCTTTCTTTTCTCAGGAGAAGAACTTTTCCAGGACTTCCTGGGCGGGCATGTCCTTGCCGGTGAAGAGCTTGAAGGCGGCGACGCCCTGCCAGAGGAGCATCCCGATGCCGCCGATGGCGGCCTTGCACCCGGCGGCCTTGGCCTCCCGGATCATGCGGGTCTCCCGGGGGTTATAAACGGTGTCCGCCACCACGAGATCCGGGCGGAAGAGGGCGGGGTCGATGAGGGTCTCGCCGTCCAGGGGCTTCATGCCCACGCGGGTAGCGTTCACCAGGATGTCGCAGTTTGCCACGGCCCGGGCGAGAGTGTCCTTGTCCTCCAGGGGGGTGATGGAAGCCTTGCAGGCGGGGACGGCCTGACGGAGCTTTTCCACCGTGCGCTGGCCGTTAGGGAAGAAGTCGCCCTGGCCCCGGTTGAAGATGGCGATCTCTGCCGCGCCGTCCAGGGCGGCCTGGACGCAGATGGCGGTGGCGGCGCCGCCAGCGCCCAGCACCACCAGGCGCTTGCCTTTGACCTCGATGCCGTGCTCATGGAGGTTGCGGACGAAGCCCATGCCGTCGGTATTGTGGCCGGTGAGCTTGCCGTCCTCGCCCACGGTGACGGTATTGCAGGCGCCGATGAGCTTGGCGGCGGGAGACAGGGCGTCGAGATAGGAAGCCACGGCGGTCTTGTCCGGCATGGTGACGTTGAAGCCGCCGACGCCCAGGGTCTTCAGGGCCTGGACGGCCTTCTCCGTCTCCTCCAGGGGGATGTTGAAGGCGAGATACGCGGCGTCGATGCCGGTGCGTTGGAAGCTGTAGTTATACATGGCTGGGGAGCCGGAGTGGCCCACCGGGGAGCCGATGAGGCAGTAGAGCTTGGTGTGACCGGAAATTCTGCTTTCCATCTTCGATATCCTCCTTTTTACTTCTCCAGCACTTCCGGCCAGGCCTGGGCCAGGACAGCGCGGGTGGCGTCGTAGTTCGCCTTGGCGGCGGCGGCCACGCCGGTGGCGAGGATGGCGTCGCTGATGACCTCCACGCCCATGACGGCGGGCTCCACGCCCTTTTCCTTCAGCATCTTCACAAAGCCCACGGTGTCGCCGAAGCCGGTGCCGGGCAGCATCCGGTCGTGCATGGACTCATCCCGCAGGATGCTCTTGGCGTAGGGATGGGCCTGAACGTCGTTGATCTGGACGGAGACGATCTTCCCGGCGGGGACATCCGCCAG
>CAKTSC010000390.1 GCA_934597465.1 uncultured Dysosmobacter sp. | reverse complement strand
TGCAGTGGCAGTTTTCCAATGACGCGCCCATCTACGCCCAGCTGATCCGCGGCGTACAGATCCGCATCGTGGCGGGGATCTTCCCGCCGGGGGAGCGGCTCCCATCCGTGCGGGATCTGGCGGCGGAGGCCGGGGTGAACCCCAACACCATGCAGCGGGCTCTCAGTGAGCTGGAGCGGGAGGGGCTTCTATACAGCGCCCGCACGGCGGGCCGCTACGTGACAGACGATGTCCAGCTGGTCAGCACCCTGAAGCGGCGGCTGGCCGAGGGAAGGATCGACGCCTTCCTGCGGGAGATGCGGGAGCTGGGCTTCGGAAACGAGGAGCTTCTGGACATCCTGCGCCAGGAGCTGGAGAAGGAGGAGTAAGAAATGCCGATCTTAGAATGTGACAACTTAACCAAGCGCTTCGGCAGTGTGGAGGCGCTGACGGACGTGAGCTTTTCCGTGGAGCCGGGCCGCATCGTGGGCCTGCTGGGCCCCAACGGCAGCGGCAAGACCACCATGATCAAGCTCATCAACGGGCTCCTGACCCCCACTTCCGGCCAGGTCCTCATCGACGGGGAGGCCCCCGGCAAGCGGAGCCACTCCCTGGTCTCCTACCTGCCGGACCGGAGCTGCCTGCCCCAGTGGATGACGGCTCAGCAGCTCCTGGACTTCTACCGGGACTTCTACCCGGACTTCCGGGAGGAGGCCGCGAAAGAGATGCTCTCCCGGCTGGAGATCCCGGAAAAGCGCCGGATGAAGCAGCTCAGCAAGGGCACCCGGGAGAAGGTCCAGCTCATCATGGTCATGAGCCGGGCCGCCAAGCTCTATCTGCTGGATGAGCCCATCGGCGGGGTGGATCCCGCCACCCGGGATTATATCCTGCAGACCATCATCGGGAACTACAACCCCGAGGCCAGCGTCATCATTTCCACCCACCTCATCGCGGACGTGGAAAAGGTGCTGGACGACGTTCTTTTCATCAACCAGGGCCGCATCATGCTCCGCGCCTCCGTGGACCAGATCCGGGAGGAGAAGGGCATGAGCGTGGATCAGCTCTTCCGGGAGGTATTCAAATGCTGAGAAAACTGATGAAGCACGAGTTCCGTGCCACGGGCCGCGTCCTGCTGCCCCTGTTCGGCATCCTGCTGCTGGCGGCCCTCGCCGCCCGCTTCTCCGTGGGCTTCCTGCTGGAGACGGACTCCTGGTTTCTGAACCTGGTGGGCGGCCTTCTGACCACCGCCTTCGGCCTGGCCATCCTCGCGGTCTGCCTCATGGCCCTCATCACCATGGTGAACCGCTTCCGCACCAACCTCCTGGGGGACGAGGGCTACATCATGTTCACCCTGCCCGCCTCCGTCCACCAGCAGATCTGGAGCAAGCTCATCGTCAGCGCCGTCTGGTTCATCGCGGCGGGCATCGCCGTGGTGGCGGCCAGTTTCATCCTGGTGGCTCAGCAGGGCTTCTGGCAGGAGATCCTCTGGGGCTTCCGCCAGATCTTCCAGGGCCTCACCGCATACTATGCCTTCAACGGCACGGCCTTCCTGCTGGAGCTGCTGGGCCTGGTCTTCGTGAGCTGCTGCGTCCTGTGCCTGGCGTTCTACGCCGCCATGGCCATCGGCCACAGCTT
>CAKTSC010000389.1 GCA_934597465.1 uncultured Dysosmobacter sp. | reverse complement strand
TACTCCTCGGAGATGGGGCCGTCCACGGTGTAGCCCTGCTGGTTGAGCCACTTGATGGCCTTCACGTGGGTCTGGATGATCTCGTCGTTCCGGCCGATGTGCAGGGCCGTCACCGCCCGGAAGCCGCCGAACTTCTTGAACTCCGGCGAGGGGCGCATCTCGTTGACCTCAATGCTGATCTCCAGGTCGCAGTCCCGGGTGAAGAACTGCTCCAGGGGGTTATTGTGGTAGGTGAGGATGATGGGGCCCATCATCCGGAGCTTCTGCTTGCTGGCCATCTGGAAGAGCTCAAACCAGCGATCCACGGAGACGTCGGTATTCTTGTAGTTCTTCTTGATGCGGCGGGTGTAGATCACCGTGGACTCGGGGATATCCTCCACCTGGATCTTCTCGGTGCTCCAGCTGGTGTGCTCCGTCTCCAGGATGTTGTGGCCCCGGGAGAGGCGATCCAGCAGCAGCTCGCCCTCGGCGTACTGGTTGTTGAGCTCCTCGATGGAGCGGCGGATCTCCCCCAGCCGCTCCTGGATGTACTTGCCCATGGCCACGGTATCCCGGCCGCAGACCACCTCCTTGATCTCCTTCAGGGGGATGCCAAGGAGCTTGAGCTTGCGGATGATGAAGAGTGTCAGCAGCTGATCCTGGGTGTAGTAGCGGTAATTGCTCTCGTCGTTGCGGTAGTCCGGCACCAGCAGGCCGATGGTATCGTAGTAGCGCAGGGTCTTGATGGGGACGTTGCAGAGGGCTGAGACCTTTCCGATGGAGTAATAGCTCTTGTCTTCTGACATGCTGGCATCCCCTTTCCACCCTGCGGGCGCTTTGCGTTTTTGCGGAATTTTGCACTTTTATATATACCATAGAGCACCCTCCCAACGCAACAGTTTTTTGGAGGGTTTCCCGCGAAAAGCCCCGCGCCCGGCGGAGGGGGCGTTCCGCCGCGGGAAAGCGCCCCGGAGGGGAACCCTCCGGGGCGCTGGCTTTTGGTGAGAGGCTCAGTCCTCCGCCTGGGACTTGCGCATCCGGCGCTGGACTTCCCGGCCGAAGGGGGTGGCGGCAAGGCCGCCCAGGGCGGTCTCCCGCAGCTCCACGGGGATGCGGCTGCCCACGTCCCCCATGCAGTCGATGACCTGATCCGCCGGGACGCGGCTCTCGATCCCGGCCAGGGCCATGTCCGCGCAGCTGACGGCGTTCACCGCGCCGATGACGTTCCGCTTGATGCAGGGGACTTCCACCAATCCCGCCACCGGGTCGCAGACAAGGCCCATGAGGTTCTTGAGGGCCATGGCACAGGCGTGGGCGATCTGCTGATTACTGCCGCCCCGGAGGGCCACCAGGGCCCCCGCCGCCATGGCGGAGGCGCTGCCGATCTCCGCCTGGCAGCCGCCGGCGGCACCGGCGATGCAGGCCCGGCAGCTGATGACGGCGCCGATGCCGGCCGCCACGTAGAGGGCCTGGAGGATCTTCTCCTCACCGGCCTTCCCCTTCCGGTAGAGGGGGATGAGGACGGCGGGCAGCACGCCGCAGGCCCCCGCCGTGGGGGCCGCCACGATCTTGCGCATGCAGGCGTTGCCCTCCCCCACGCAGAGGGCGGCGGCGATGACCTCGCTGAGGTAATCCCCGGAGAGGGA
>CAKTSC010000388.1 GCA_934597465.1 uncultured Dysosmobacter sp. | reverse complement strand
GTTTGGTGCGCGAGGCGGGACTTGAACCCGCACGTCCGTAAGGGACACTAGAACCTGAATCTAGCGAGTCTGCCAATTCCACCACTCGCGCGTGGCCTTTTCCAAAGGAAAAGTGGTGCGGCCGACGGGACTTGAACCCACACGTCAGTAATGACACCAGCACCTCAAGCTGGCCTGTCTACCAGTTCCAGCACGGCCGCAAATCGTTTCCCCTCGGGAAGACTGCCTGGTTATTATATCGAGAAGCGGCGGCTTTGTCAACCTTTAATTTCTCTTTTCCCGAAAGTTTTCCTTCCTTCGGGGAACGGCCCGGGGGCGCCCCCCTCCCCGGGCCGGAAGCGGCGTCTCAGAGCTGGCTCAAGACCTCTCCGATGGGGTCGGTGAGGACGAGATCCGCCGTGAGATCCTGGGCGACGGCTCCCTTGTTGATGAGCACCAGCCTGGAACCGGAGTAGTAGCGGACGAGACCCGCCGCCGGGTAGACGTTGAGGGACGTGCCGCCGATGATGAGCATGTCCGCCTCCGCGATATACCGGAGGGCCCGGCTCAGGAGCTCCTGATCCAGGCTCTCCTCATAGAGCACCACGTCGGGCTTCACGATGCCGCCGCAGGCACAGCGGGGCACGCCCCGGGTCTCCAGGATGTAGTCCAGGCCGTAGAACCTGCCGCACTTCTCACAGTGGTTCCGGTGGACGCTGCCGTGAAGCTCCAGGACCTCCCGGCTGCCGGCGGCCTGATGGAGACCGTCGATATTCTGGGTGATGACGGCCCTCAGCTTGCCCTGGGCCTCCCACTCCGCCAGCTTTCGGTGGGCGGCATTGGGTCTGGCATCGGGGGCCAGCATCTTGGCCCGGTAGAAACGGAAAAATTCTTCCGGCTTGCTTTTATAGAAGGTATGGCTTAAAATCGTCTCAGGCGGATACTTCCACTCCTGGTGGTAGAGCCCGCCGGTGCTGCGGAAGTCCGGGATGCCGCTTTCAGTGGAGACTCCGGCCCCGCCGAAAAAGACGATATTGTCGCTGCCGTCCACCATTTCCTTCAATGCCTGGATCTTGTCATCCATGCGGAGACCCCCTTTCGTTTCCCCTATTCTATCACTTCCCGCAGGAGGTTCGCAATGAATATTCAAATTTTCGGTTCCCCCAAGTCCTTCGACTCCAAGAAGGCGGAGCGCTGGTTCAAGGAGCGGCGCATCAAGTATCAGTACATCGACCTCAAGAGCAAGGGCCTCTCCCCCCGGGAGTATCAGGCCGTCCGCCGCTGTGTGCCCTTTGAGGAGCTGGTGGACACCAAGTGCCGTGCCTATGAGGAGCTCTACATGGCCTATATCACCCCCGCCGCCCGGGAGGAGAAGCTCCTGGACTACCCGGAGCTCTTCCTGGCCCCCATCGTCCGCAACGGCAAGGAGGCCACGGTGGGATACAAGCCCGAGATCTGGGAGAAATGGGAGTAAAAAGCTGACCGTCTGCGCACCGGAAAGGCCGCCCTACTGGGCGGCCTTTTCCACACTTGCGGGATATTCTGGGGCTTCAGCGCTTATCTCCCGGTCTGCAGAGGAGGGCCATCAGGACGCCCAGAGTCACGGCCGCCGTGATGCCCGCCGCCGTGCCGCTGAGGCCGCCGGTGAGGATGCCCAGCCAGCCC
>CAKTSC010000387.1 GCA_934597465.1 uncultured Dysosmobacter sp. | reverse complement strand
CAGCGGGCCAAGGGCCGCAGCGCCCAGGGGTTGGTTGCCACCACCTACTGGGTGGACGTGACGGAGAGCGACAGCCTCCGGGAGAGGTATACCGCTACCCGCCCCATCCTGGCCCTCATCCAGGTGGACAACTACGACGACCTCATGAAGGCCTGCCCGGACACCCAGCGCAGCGCCATCCTGGCCCAGATCGACGAGAAGCTGGGCCAGTGGACGGAGGGCGTGGGCGTCCTCACCAAGACCCAGCGGGATCACTACCTCTTCCTCTTTGAGGAGCAGCATTTCGAGCGCTTCGCCGCCGAGAAGTTCTCCGTCCTGGACTCCATCCGGGCCGTAAAGGTGGCCGAGGGCCTGAACCCCACCCTCTCCATCGGCGTGGGCAAGGACGCCGACACCATGGCCGAGCTCTACAAGGGCGCGAACCTCTCGCTGGAGATGGCCCTCTCCCGGGGCGGCGACCAGGCCGTCGTCCGCACGAAGCAGGACTTCTCCTTCTACGGCGGCCGGGCCAAGACCACCGAGAAGCGCACCAAGGTCAAGTCCCGGGTCATGGCCAACGCCCTGGGCGAGCTGATGGAGGACGCCAAGCAGGTCTACATCATGGGCCACACCCACGCGGATATGGACGCTCTCGGCGCTGCGGCGGGCCTCATGTGCATCGCCCGCAAGCGCCGCCGCAAGGCCCAGATCATCCTCGACCAGGACAACAACGCCGCCCAGCTCCTCCTGGCCCAGCTGAAAAAGCTGCCGGAGTACGAAAACGCCTTCGTGGATCCCCAGGAGGCCTTCCTCCGCCTCCAGCCCGGCACCCTCCTCATCGTGGTGGACACCAACCGCCCCGACTTCGTGGAGGCCCCCCAGGTGCTGGAGAGCTGCAACCGCGTGGCGGTCATCGACCACCACCGCCGGGCCGCCAGCTACATTGAGAACGCCGCCCTGAACTTCCACGAGCCCTACGCCTCCTCCGCCAGCGAACTGGTGACGGAGCTCCTCCAGTACCTCTGCGAGCCCTCGGAAGTCCTCCGGGAGGAGGCCGAGGCCCTGCTCTCCGGCATCGTGCTGGATACCAAGCACTTCACCCTCCGCACCGGCGGCCGCACCTTCGACGCGGCGGCCTTCCTGCGCCGGGCCGGGGCGGACACCATGGATGTCCAGCGCTTCTTCCAGAACGAGCTCTCCGAGGTGGTCACCCGCTACGATATCCTCCGCCGGGCGGAGCTGCTGCCCGGCGGCATCGCCGTGGCCGCCATCCCCGAGGACGGGGTGGACCGGGTGGCCGCCGCCCAGGCGGCGGACGAGCTGCTGACCCTCCGTGGGGTGAAGGCCTCCTTCGTCCTCTGCCGCAAGGGGGACGGCGTCATCCTATCCGGCCGCTCCCTGGGAGATGTCAACGTCCAGGTGATCCTGGAGGCTCTCGGCGGCGGCGGCAACTCCACCACCGCCGGCGGCCAGATCCCCAACGGCGACGTGGAGACCACCCGCCAGCAGCTCCTCCAGGTCATCGAAGCCTACTTCGAAAAATAACCCCTCGTAACCCCGCCCCTCCAGCCCCAACCCCTCGCACCTCTCCCCCCAAGCACCCTCATTTTCAATTCTCAATTTTCAATTCTCCATTCCCCCCGCACCCCAACTCCCCGCAGCTCTCCCCCCAA
>CAKTSC010000386.1 GCA_934597465.1 uncultured Dysosmobacter sp. | reverse complement strand
CATCGCCTCCCAGGCGGAGATGCACGCCCTCTACGGCGGCGTGGTGCCGGAGATCGCCTCCCGCAAGCATGTGGAGGTCATCGCCGCCCTGACGGAGCGGGCCCTGGCGGAGGCCAACTGCACCAAGGACGACATCGACGCCGTGGCCGTCACCTACGCTCCGGGCCTCATCGGGGCCGTGCTGGTGGGCCTCAGCTTTGCCAAGTCCCTGGCCTACGCCTGGGGCGTGCCGCTGATCCCGGTACACCACGTCCGGGGCCACATCGCCGCCAACTACCTGGCCTTCCCGGATCTGGAGCCCCCCTTCCTGGCCCTGGCCATCTCCGGCGGAAACACCCTCATCGCGGACGTCCGGGACTATACCGACATCCGCGTCCTGGGCGCCACCCGGGATGACGCGGCGGGGGAGTGCTTCGACAAGGCCGCCCGTGTCCTGGGCCTGCCCTACCCCGGCGGCAAGCCCATGGACGAGCTGGCCCGGCAGTCCCAGGGCGGGGTCTACTCCCTGCCCCATGCCAAGGTCGCCGGCGCGGAGCTGGATATGAGCTTCTCCGGCCTGAAGACGGCTGTTGTGAACCTGGCCCACCACGCCCAGCAGGTGGGGGAGCCCCTGGACCGGGCGGCTCTCGCCCGGGATTTCACCGAGGCGGTCAGCGCCGAGCTGGTGCCCCGGGCCATCCGGGCCCTGGAGCTGACAGGGTACCACAAGCTGGCCGCCGCCGGCGGCGTGGCTGCCAACACCATCATCCGCGCCCAGCTGCAGGCAGCCTGCGACGCCAGGGGCTGCCGGCTCTGCCTGCCGCCCCTCTCCCTTTGCGGGGACAACGGCGCCATGATTGGCGCCCAGGGCTACTATGAGTTCCTGGCGGGCCACACCGCCGGCATGGAGCTCAACGCCTATGCCACCCGCTCCCTGGAGTCCCCCGCCCCCTGACCTTCACTCCCTGAAAGACCCTCGCCCAGCCCCCCGGCCCCCGGCCCGGGGACGGCTGTGGAAAACGGAAGATCCCTGTGGAAAAGCGGCCTTCGGGCCGCTTTTTCCGTTGCGCAAGCGACGTAACGGGAGAAAAATACAGCGGAAAAAGGCGCGTCCCGGCGGGGAAAAATGAAATGTAAAGGGCGGGCGCTTGCTTTTTTGAAACGGGGCCCTTGGCGCGGTGCAAAAAGGGGGCTGTCCAGTGTAAAATGAAAGAAAAAACGGAGAAAGTGGGAAAGTGCGTTGTATTATGTAAAGAAAACGACGGGTGAAAAAACGGGAAAAGAGGGGAGAAGCGTCGGTGGAAAACTCCGGACGGTAGCAGGAAAACCGCAGAAATACAGGATGTCCTTGCTGTGGAAAACTCTGTGGACAATGTGAATAACTTTTGGTAGAAGGAATTATCGAAGAAATTATGTAAAATCCTTCTCCCAAACATTTTCCCGGGGAAAGAGGGGAAAATGTCAAACTTTGTCGAATTTTGGGAGACGGCACCCAGCCGGGGGAATGCGCTCTGGAAAGGATTCCGGCAGAATGACCGCCTGAAAAGTGACGGGAAAGATGCAGAAATACAGGACGTAATATCCGCCCGCCGCTGCATATCCCCCGCCGCTCCGCGGGGCCCCTCCCGGGGCGGCCTGGGCAGGCCCCGCCGCCCGCCCCGCGCCCCCGGGAC
>CAKTSC010000385.1 GCA_934597465.1 uncultured Dysosmobacter sp. | reverse complement strand
CCCGCCAGCTGACCCTCTGCGCCATGCTCACCGCCCTGGCCCTGGCCCTCTCCTGGGTGGAGCGCTTCCTGCCCCTCTCCCTGCTCATCCCCCTGCCGGGGATCAAGCTGGGCCTCGCCAACATCGTGACCCTCTTCGCCCTCTACGCCCTGGGGCCCGCCCAGGCGCTTTTGATCCTCCTCTGCCGCTGTACGCTGGGGGCGCTCTTTGCGGGCAACCTCAACGCCCTGATCTACTCCCTCTTCGGCGGCGTTGCCGCCATGCTGACCATGATCCTGCTCCAAAAGGGGAAGCGGCTCTCCGTCTACGGCGTCTCCCTGGGGGGCGCCGCCGCCCACAACTGCGGCCAGGTGGCCGCCGCCGTCTGGACCCTGGGCACCGCCGCCCCTCTCAGCTACCTGCCGGTGCTGCTGGGGGTGTCCCTGGTCTCCGGGACGCTGACGGGCTTCCTCTCCTCCCTGCTCTTCCGGGCCATGGCCCATGTGGACCCCACTTCCAAATGATCGAGGTGCTGACTATGAAAAGCGACCGCAGCAAGAAAGACGACATCATCCTCCAGCAGCTGGAGGTCATCCGCACCATGTCGGAGAACAACCTCAAGCGCATGAACTCCGACTTCTGGGGCAGCCCCCTGCTGACCCCCGAAACTCCCGCCGGAAAGGCCCCGGAGACGCCCAAGGCACCGGACGCCCCCAGGGCCCCCAAGGCCCCCGCCGCCCGGGACGGCGGCAACGGCGGCACCGCCGCCTCCACCGGCAACGACGAGACCAACGCCCCCGCCGTGGAGGAGGTCAAGCCCAAGGAGAAGATCGAAGACCTCCAGGCGGAGCTGGACGGCTACATCGGCCTCGCCGCCATCAAGCGCGAGGTCAAGAACCTCATCAACATGGTGACGGTCTACCAGCTCCGCAAGGACAACGGCCTTCCCACCACCGACCTCTCCCTCCACATGGTCTTCTCCGGCAACCCCGGCACCGGCAAGACCACCGTGGCCCGGCTGATGGCCCGGATCTACCACTCCCTCGGCATCCTCTCCCAGGGCCAGCTGGTGGAGGTGGACCGCAGCGGCTTAGTTGCCGGATACGTGGGCCAGACCGCCATCAAGACCCGCAAGGTCATCGAGAGTGCCCTCGGCGGCGTCCTCTTCATCGACGAAGCCTACGCCCTCAACGGGAATTCCGAGAACGACTTCGGCCAGGAGGCCATCGACACCATCCTCAAGGCCATGGAGGATCACCGGGACGACCTGGTGGTCATCGTGGCGGGCTACGACGGGCTGATGGATGACTTCATCCACTCCAATCCCGGTCTGGAATCCCGCTTCAACCGCTTCCTGCACTTTGACGACTACTCCACCGACGAGATGCTGGCCATCTTCGAGAGCCAGTGCAGAAAGGGCTGCTACACCCTGGACGAGGACGCGAAGTCCCTGGTGCGGGAATACATTGAGCGGGAGAACTGCGACGGCATCACCTTCGGCAACGCCCGGGGCGTCCGGAATATCTTCGAGCACATCCTGGTGGCCCAGGCCAACCGTCTGGCGGCTCAGGAGAGCGTCACCCGGGAAGACCTGATGCGCCTCACCACGGTGGATGTCCTCATGGCCCAGGGCCGGGAGATCGAGGCCGCCGGGGAGGAAGCCAGGCTCCGGGA
>CAKTSC010000384.1 GCA_934597465.1 uncultured Dysosmobacter sp. | reverse complement strand
TCCTCTGCCACCACCGTCATGGTGGTGGGCTTCGTGAACTCCGGCCTCATGGAGCTCCGCCAGGCCATCGGCGTCATCATGGGCGCCAACATCGGCACCACCGTCACCGCCTGGCTCCTGAGCCTCAGCGGCATCCAGGGGGACAGCCTGGCGGTGAAGCTCCTGAAGCCCTCCTCCTTCACCCCCGTCCTGGCCCTCATCGGCATCCTGCTGGTGCTGGGCTCCAAGCGCAGCGTCCGCCGGGACGCGGGCACGGCCCTTTTGGGCTTCGCCGTCCTGATGGCGGGCATGGAGACCATGAGCGGCGCCGTGGCGCCCCTCGCCCACAGCGAGACCTTTGCGGGCCTCCTCCTGGTCTTCACCAACCCCCTCCTGGGCGTTCTGGCCGGGGCTCTGCTCACCGCCGTCATCCAGTCCTCCTCCGCTTCCGTGGGCATCCTCCAGGCCCTCAGCGCCACGGGAGCCGTCACCAATGCCGTGGCCATCCCCATCATCATGGGCCAGAACATCGGCACCACCGTCACGGCCCTGCTCTCCTCCGTGGGCACCACCCGGGCCGCCCGGCGCACGGCCCTTGTCCACTTCTACTTCAATCTTCTGGGCACCGCCGTGTGCCTGCCGGTCTTCTGGCTCGTCCGGGATCTGGCTGCCCCCGCCCTCCTGGGGGAGAGCGCCTCCGCCCTCTCCATCGCCGTCTTCCACAGCGTCTTCAACATCACCTGCACCGTCCTGCTCTTCCCCTTCCGGGGCAAGCTGGAGGCCCTGGCCATCCGCACCATCCCGGAGACCGCCCAGGACGCCCCCTTCGCCATGCTGGACGAGCGCCTTCTGGCCACCCCCGCCATCGCGGCGGAGCGCTGCCGCGCCCTCATCTGCGACATGGCCTCCCGGGCGGAGCGGAATCTGCTTCTCGCCATCTCCCTGCTGGTGGAGCCCAGCGACACTGCCTTTGAGACCGTGGAGACGGAGGAATCCTACCTGGACCGCTGCGAGGACGCCCTGGGCAGCTACCTTGTGAAGCTCTCCGCCTCCGACCCCAGCGAGGCCGACAGCCGCAGCGTCTCCCAGTGGCTCCACACCGTCACCGACCTGGAGCGCATCGGCGACCACGCCATGAACATCGCCCAGCATGCCCGGGATATGGCCCGGGATCACCGGTGCTTCTCCCCCGCCGCCCGGGCCGACCTCCAGGTCATCACCGACGCCCTGACGGAGACCGTCACCCGGGCCACCCAGGCCTTCCGGGACGGGGACATCCCGGCGGCGGAGAGCGTGGAGCCCCTGGAGGATGTCATCGACAGCCTTTCCGCCCAGCTCCGCGACCGCCACGTCAAGCGCCTTCAGGCCGGAGGGTGCGACTTTGCCAACAGCTTCGCTTTCGACGAGACCGTCACGGACTTGGAGCGCATCGGCGACCACTGCTCCAACATCGCCGCCTGCCAGATCGCCCTCAGCGCCGCCAATATGGATATGCACGCCTACCGGGACGCCGTGAAAGCGGGCCAGACCGGCGACTTCCGCGCCCAGCGCCAGCAAGCCGCCCAAAAATACCGTCTCCCCTGACCCCAACCCAATTCGCCCCGTCACCCATCCCCCGATCCCGGCACCCCACCCCCCGCCAGACCCCCCTCCGTAGGGCGGGGTGACCACACC
>CAKTSC010000383.1 GCA_934597465.1 uncultured Dysosmobacter sp. | reverse complement strand
ACCTTGCCGAAGTTCACGGTCTTCGCGGAGTTGTCCCGGATCTCCAGCAAAGCGTAGATATAGATGAAGATGGGGTGGACTTCCAGATCCGGGTAGAGGAGCCGGAAGGGCTGCCAGATGAGGAAGGCCGCCAGCAGGGCCAGGATGCTCTTCACCTTCCGCATCCCCACATGGGGCATGTGGGGGTGGGGATGGCCGTGCTCCTCAGAATGGCTCTCTGGATGATTCTTGTGGATGGGGAGCACCCCCTTTCTCCTTGATAGGGTCTCAGCGCTCCGTCAGGAGCTTTGCCAGGCGCTTTTTGTAGAGGGCAGCGTCCACCTGGGCGATGACGGTGCAGTTGGGGGCGGTCTTGCCGTAGTATCCGCCCTCAAAGCCCGGGCCCATGCCCGCCAGCATCCGCCCGTCGTAGAAGATCACCTGGCCGTAGGTAGCGGGATCCTCCACGCAGACGTGGGAGACGCAGGGCACCGCCCGCTTGACGACATCCGGCCAGAGCATGGGGCTCAGGGACACGGCGTCCGGCAGGTCGATGCGCCGCTGCCCGCCGATGGCAAGGCAGAACTGGGCCAGCTTCTCGTTGATGCGGACGGAGAAATCCGCCGCCCGGGTGCCGGAGGCCAGGAGCCCCGCCGTGTCGGCGTCGAACCAGGCGGCCTCTGGGGTGCAGAGGTCATAGCCCCCCACGTAGACATGGACGCCGAAGTCCATCATCACCTTGTAGGCCTCGGCGTCGGCGTAGACGTTGAACTCCGAGACCGGGGTGGTGTTGCCGGGGCCGAAGCCGCAGGTGCCCATGGTCCAGATGCACTTGAGCTTTTTCATGGTCTCCGGGGCCTTCATCATGGCAAGAGCCACGTTGGTGACGGGACCGATGACCGCGAGCTCCACCTCGCCGGGGTTCTCCTCCACCAGGCGGATGATGGCATCCGCCGCGTGGACGCCTTCCACGGCCTTCAGTTTGGGATGGATAAGGCCGCAGTCGCTCATGCCGTCGTCCCCGTGGACGTTGCGGGCGTGGATGGGAGCGCGCATCAGGGGCCGGTCCGCGCCCTTGTAAACCGGGGGCGGGGACGGCAGGTCCGCGATCTCCACGCTCATGAGGCAGTTGAGGGTGGCCTGCTCCATGGGCACGTTGCCGCTGACGGTGGTGAGGGCCAGGACCTGGTCCCCCAACTGGCGCAGGCACATGATGATGGCGACGGCATCATCCGAGCCGGTGTCCGTATCGATGATGAACTTCCGCATGAGAGGATCACTCCGTTTCTTTCGTATTCTGCCCTCGTTTGACAAGGGTATCCCAATGGTAGCATATCCCGCCGAAAAAGGCAATGGAAAAGCCGGAGGGCCAGGAAGGCCCTCCGGCGGGAGGATGCGCTAGTCGGTGAAGGCCCGCTTCTTGATGCCGGAGACGATGCCCATGGCGGCGTAGAGGGCCAGGAGGGACGAGCCGCCGTAGCTGAAAAAGGGCAGGGTCAGGCCGATGACCGGCAGGACGAAAAGGCACATGCCCACGTTGGAGAGCACCTGGAAGATCAGCGTCCCGGCGACGCCCACGCAGACGTAGGAGGAGAAGGGCGTCTTGGCGTGGCGGGCCACCTGCAGGCAGCGGAGGATGATGGCAGCCTCCAGCAGCAGGATGAGGACGCAGCCCACAAGGC
>CAKTSC010000382.1 GCA_934597465.1 uncultured Dysosmobacter sp. | reverse complement strand
GCCGGGGATGAAGGTGATGATAAGGAAGATGGAGGCCACGGCGATGCCGAGAGCGCTGATGGCGAACTGCTTCTTGTCGCCGTTATGCTTGGCAAGGACGGTGGCGGAGCAGCAGGTGTAGAGGAAGCCGGCGCCGGCGCCCACGCAGGTCATGTCCACGATCCAGGAGAGAACCTGACGGCCGAACCAGGGAGCGATGAGGGCCAGGATCATCATGAAGAGCAGAGCGTTCTTGGGAGTGCCGGCCTTGCTGAGGTGGGCGAACTTGGAGGGCAGAGCGTCCGCGTAGGCCATGGAGTAAATGAGACGGCTGGAGGCCATGTAGAAGCCGTTGATGCCGGAGACCACAGCGCAGAGCATTGCGATGCCGCAGAAGAAGACGCCCACATAGCCGATGTTCTTCAGGATCATCTCGCCGGTAGCCCA
Organism: uncultured Dysosmobacter sp.; assembly: GCA_934597465.1. GTDB lineage: Bacteria > Bacillota > Clostridia > Oscillospirales > Oscillospiraceae > Oscillibacter. The sequence goes on along the minus strand of CAKTSC010000382.1, from coordinate 1,247 downwards.
GTCGGGGTTGGAAGCCAGCATGGCCTGCCAGGGATCCACGACGGCGGTGACGAAGACCATGGTGGAGTAGATGAGGCCGCCCACGAGGATAGCGCCGATCATGAGGCCAAGAGCTGCCTTATGGGAGAAGGAGTACTCCTCCGCCGCCTGCGGGATCGTATCAAAGCCCACGAAGCAGTAGGGGGTGAAGGCCACAACGCCCATGATGCAGGAGAAGGAGGATTTGCCTTCCTGGAAGTAGGGCTGCAGATTGGTGTAGTCGGGATGCTTGGCGAAGGTCATAATCAGGACGAACAGGACGGACGCGGCCAGAGCCACGGCCACCAGGGTCTGGAACCATCCGGCGCTCTTGACGCCCCGGATGTTGACAACGCCGAGACCGATGATGAAGGCGTAGGCCAGCAGGATCTCACCGATGTAGACGTCCCAACCGGCGATGGTGTAGAGATAGCCGAACTGGAAGGGGGAGCCGGGAAGGATGTAGCGGGAGACCATGGCGAGAGCCGTGGAGTTCAGGGGGATCAGGGACCAGTAGGCCAGCACCAGGGACCAGCCGCAGACGAAGGCGTGCTTCTTGCCGAACGCGGAGTCAGAGTACACGAACTCGCCGCCGGAGAGGGGGAACTTCTGGATCATGTAGCCATAGCTGAAGCTGATGATGGAGATGATGAGAGCGCCCAGCATCAGACCGGCGATGGCACCGATGGGGCCCGCCTTGGGCAGGAACTGGGTACCGGGCATGACGAAGCAGCCCCAGCCGATGATGGCGCCCAGGGCCAGGGCCCAGATGTCGATCTTGCGAAGGTCTTTCTTGAATTGGCCTTCGGCCTGCGGTTGATTAGACATAGAATGAACCTCCTGTTTTTCAGTATGTCTCTCCTGTGTTTCACTCGGGGATATTTGCGAGGGGACTTTTTGCCACAAAAGTATATTAACAGAATTTGAACGGGAAGGATAGTGGAATTCTTAACAAAATATGAATACAAAATTTGTGAAGTTAATCACTTGACAATTTTCGGCAAAGCCAGGAAAAAGCAGCGCTGATATTTGATGGATTTGTGCAAAAAATCAGGCTGACTTACAAAATTTTTGGAAGATAAGCGAGCGCTTATGAACTGGCAGATGCTTAGAGGCCGGCAGGGAAGCCGGAGAGAACGGCGGCAGGAATGGAAGGGAAATGGAAACGTTTTCTGCCGGAGGATCCAAGCGGCATGCAAAACTATGCCATGTGATATGGAAGATTGTCC
>CAKTSC010000381.1 GCA_934597465.1 uncultured Dysosmobacter sp. | reverse complement strand
CGCATCCGTGTGATGGCTCCTCACGATTATGAGGGCAGCTATCGTGGCTTCATCAGCGCTATGTTCTGCTCTTCCGCTACGAGCTCCGGTGAGTTCCAGCATGGGGCAAATGGGGTGAACTGGCCTGTCATTGAAGAGAACGGCTACACCGATGAGAATGGCTTGAAGTATGATGTCCTTACCTTCACCCGCATTGAGCCTCTGAAGGCCGGCGCTATGACCGAATGGAATGTTATCAACTATGTCGGTATCGGCAAGAACGTAACCAGCGCTGACATCCAGACAGCCGTTGAGAAAGGCTTTATAAAGGTATCTGAGGATGGCACGATGACCGTCAACGTTCTGGTGCAGGCCGATGCTATCCAGGCCGAAGGCTTTGCGAACGCAACTGAGGCTTTTGCCGCATTTGACGCGCAGGCGTAATTGCTCTCCGCACTGCACGTGGCTTTTTCGATAAGCTGCGTCAATAAGTTTCCCCCCTGCGCGCGGCGCAGATAATACATAGAAGGAGTAAAGCAAATGAAGAAGAAAATAACCGCGATTTTCCTGTGCGTTGCTCTCGCGGCAATTGCTGTCGTGGGCGCATCCCTCGCGTACTTCACCGACACCAAGAGTGCAACGAATACCTTCACCGTCGGCAATGTCAAGATCGACCTGATCGAGTCCCGGTTCCACCGCGAAGGCAACGACAACTCCGGCGATACCTCCATCCCCGACCCCACCGGCACCGCAAGCGGCATGAAGTATCTTAATGACGGCGCGAAGGCGTTCACCGATGAAGAGATCAAGGAAGACGCCAAGACCTATAAGGATGAATACCTTGCCGTGAAGGGCGAGAACATGGTTCCCGGCCGCGGCGTTGCCAAGTGCCCCTATGTCGTCAACACCGGCGCAAATGACGCTTACATCCGCATCCGTGTGATGATTCCCTCCGCAGCCAACAATGACTTTGTTGCCGTGAAGGACGGCGGCGTGATCACCAACCAGTGGTGCGGCACGTCCTTGATCTGTGGCGAATTCCAGCACGGCCTAAAGGGTGAAAACTGGCCTGTCGTTGTTAAGGCCGGTGTTACCAAGGACGGCGTAATCTACGATGAATACACCTTCACCCGCACCGAGCCTCTGAAGGCCGGCGCTATGACCGAGTGGAACGTCTGGAACTTCATCGGCATTGACAAGACTGCTACCAGCGCCGATATCCAGAAGGCCATCGATGCCGGCGCCATCACTGCAACGGACGGTACCATGACCCTGAACGTTCTGGTCGAGGCCGACGCCATTCAGGCCGAGGGCTTTGCAGACGCTGCTGCGGCTTGGGCTGCATTTAAGTAATTCACTTTGGCGCGGCTTTGAAACGGCTGCGTTATTCCCCGCATGGCCTGCGCCCTTTGGGGCGCAGACCATATGAGAGCACCCGGCCTGTCACGGATGTTCTCATATGGTCTGATAAAGCCATATGGCTTCGTTTTTCGATTCGCGGGAGGATTTTTCCAATACAGTTTGAGAGGAGCAAGGACAATGAAGCGAAAACTTTTGATCCTGTCGGTACTGGCTATCTGCATCGCTATGCTTGCCGGCGGGACCCTTGCGTTCTTTACCTCTGAGGACAAGGCGCACAATGTCATTACCACCGGCGGCGTGGAGATAACATTGCAGGAATGGGCTGACGAGGCAAAAACAACGCC
>CAKTSC010000380.1 GCA_934597465.1 uncultured Dysosmobacter sp. | reverse complement strand
ACGGCGCAGTAGGTGTGGGCGGCCCGGTAGACCTCGCCGCTCTCGGGGGTGACGTTGATCCAGGCCAGCATGGGGTCGAGAAGGGCCAGGGCCAGGGCCGTCAGCGCCACCGTCAGGATGCCGGAGAGCAGAAACTGCACGGCGAGAGACCGGCGGACGCCGGCCTCGTCATGGGCCCCCACCCGGCAGGAGGTGACGGAGCAGAACCCCGCGCTGACGCCGAAGGCGAACTGCAGGAAGATGAAGATCAGGGAGGAGGTGTCGTTGACCCCGGCCACCTCCTGGGCCGTCAGGGTCTGGCCCACGATGGCGGCGTCGCTGATGGTGTAGATCTGCTGGAGGAGGTAGGAGAGGATGATGGGGCAGGCGAAGGCCAGAATGGCCCGCCAGCAGGAGCCGTGGATGAGATCCACCGGCCGGAAGAGCGTCCCCAGCCCGCCATGCTTCCCCGCCGGACGCCCGGCGCGGCGCAGGGGGGACGCGGAGAGTTTCAGAGCAGTTTCCATGGTACATTGCCTCGCTGTCGCTTGGGATTTCCGGGAAGGAAAACGATTTCCTCCCACGGCTAGCAGATGATAGTCCCAGCGGAAGAGAAAGTCAAGCCCTTTGGGAAAAGTTCAAAAAACTTGTATCCTTGTGTGGAACCTGCCCAAAAATTTCAACTCCATCTCGTCATCCTGCACAATCCCTCTGCCCCTCCAAGCCCCTCACCAACATCCCGATCTCTCGCCTCCGCAAAATCCCCCGTCCCCCGCAGGGGACAGGCCCCGCCTCACCGCCGGAACCCCCGGCCCCCGCACAGGCCCGCCCCACACTCCCCATTCTCCATTCTCAATTCTCCTTTCCCCCACGCAGAGCCCGCCCCACATGGCCCCGCCCCCGTCCCCGCAAACAACAAACCCAGCGGGGGCCTTTCGGCCCCCGCCCAGTCATGCTCACCGGGTCTCTCCGCTGATGTCCGTCATCAGCAGGGAGCCGTCCTCCCCGCTGACGGTCAGGGTGAAGCAGCGCTCCGTGCCGTCGGTATCCCGGTAGCAGAGGGCCCGATCCGGCAGCACGCCCATGAAGGTGATCTCCGCCGTCAGGGACGCGCCCTGCCCCAGCTCCGCCGCGGCGTAGAGGGTCTCGCCCCGGGTATAGCCGGCGCTGCCGTCCTCCGCGATCTCCGTGGTGACGGTGATGATCCGGAAGTCCTCCACCCGGGAATCCGTGGTGAAGGTGACCGCCGCCGCGCCGTCGCCGGTCTCCGCCGGGACGGTGTCCCAGCCGTCGGACACGGCGTCCTCGCTCCAGGCCGCCGTCACCTGGGCGGGGATGGCCCGGTCGCCGGGGTCGGGCAGGGTGCTGATGATCCCGGAGGCGCTGCCGGAAGCCCCGGCAGATCCGCTGCCGCTCGGGGCGGCGGTGGTCTTGGTACAGCCCGCCAGCAGAGCCAGGCTCATGGCGGCGCAGAGCGCGCCCAGAAGGTACTTTCTCATCTTGGATCTCCTTTCCCCTCCCCGCGGGAGGGCTCACATCATTGTTTCCTCCGGCAGATCCCCTGCCAGGAAGGCTTCCACCAGGGGGAAGACCTCCGGGTTCACGCCCCGCTCCCCCTTCCGCCGGATGAGGGTCATGTGGCCGGAGCTGCCCTCCTCCGAAATCAGGCGGAAGCGGACGTTGGGGTTTATGACCTCATGACGGCGGGCATAGAG
>CAKTSC010000379.1 GCA_934597465.1 uncultured Dysosmobacter sp. | reverse complement strand
GTATAGATGGGGGCCATCTCGTGCTGGCAGGGGGCCACCTCGTTGTGCTTGGTCTTGGAGAGGACGCCCAGCTTCCAGAGCTCGGTGTCCAGCTCCTTCATATACTCCGCCACCCGGGGACGGATGGCCCCGTAGTAGTGGTCATCCAGCTCCTGGCCCCGGGGCGCCTTGGCGCCGAAGAGGGTGCGGCCGGTGAGGCGCAGATCCTCCCGCCGGGCGTAGTCCTTCCGGTCAATGAGGAAGTACTCCTGCTCGGGGCCCACCTGGGCCGTGACCCGGCGGGTCTCGGTGTCGCCGAAGAGCCGCAGGATGCGGATGGCCTGGCGGCTCACCTCATCCATGGAGCGGAGGAGGGGGGTCTTCTTGTCCAGGGCCTGGCCGGAGTAGGAGCAGAAGACCGTGGGGATGCAGAGGGTGGTATCCTTGATGAAGGCGAAGGCCGTGGGATCCCAGGCGGTGTAGCCCCGGGCCTCAAAGGTGGCCCGCAGGCCGCCGGAGGGGAAGGAGGAGGCGTCGGACTCGCCCCGCACCAGCTCCTTGCCGGAGAACTCCATCATGATCTTGCCCCGGCCGTCCGGGGCGATGAAGGCGTCATGCTTCTCGGCGGTAACGCCGGTCATGGGCTGGAACCAGTGGGTGAAGTGGGTGCAGCCCTTCTCCGTGGCCCACTGCTTCATGGCCTCGGCGATCTCGTTGGCGATGGAGAGATCCAGGGACGTGCCCTCGGTGATGCAGCGCTTCCAGGCGGCGTAGGACGCGGAGGAGAGACGCTGTCGCATCGTGTCCTCGTTGAAGACCAGGCTGCCGAAGAGCTCGGGAAGTTTTTCAGGTGCGCTCATGCGTTGTTTCCTCCTTGTCACAAGTTTGGAATGAGGGACATTCCGGTGGGATTTGTGCGCCGGAACGGGAAAAATGCGAAAAAGCAAACCTTTACCCCCATTATGAATGTATGCAGTTTACCACCCCGGGCCCCCGCCGTCAACGGCAGATTGCCTAAAAAGGGCAAAAAAATTCCGTGTAATTTTACAAGGCATTTTTTGCGCCCCGGCCCTCCCCTCCGCCGCCGGATGTGGTAGAATAGGGCGGTATGATTTTTTTAGATTTTTAGAGGAAGGGTCGGGATCACACTATGGCAGCCATCGGTTTTGACAATCAGAAATACCTCACCATCCAGTCCCAGCAGATCAAGGAGCGCATCAGCCAGTTCGGCGGCAAGCTCTACCTGGAGTTCGGCGGCAAGCTCTTTGACGATTACCATGCCTCCCGGGTGCTGCCGGGCTTTGAGCCGGACAGCAAGATCCGCATGCTCCAGCAGCTGCGGGAGGACGTGGAGATCGTCATCGCCATCAACGCCGCGGACATCGAGAAGAATAAGATCCGGGGGGATCTCGGCATCCGCTACGATGACGACGTGCTCCGGCTCATCGACATCTTCCGGGGCCTCGGCCTGTACGTCGGCTCCGTGGTGCTGACCCAGTACAGCGGCCAGGGGGCGGCGGACGCCTTCCTCAGCCGCCTGAAGACGCTCGGCATCCGCTGCTTCCGGCACTATCCCATTCCCGGCTATCCCTCCAACGTTCCCTTTATCGTCAGCGAGGAGGGGCTGGGGAAGAACGACTACATCGAGACCAGCCACTCCCTCATCGTGGTGACGGCCCCGGGCCCCGGCAGCGGCAAGATGGCCACCTGCCTCTCCCAGCTCTACCACGAGCACAAGCGGGGCATCCAGGCGGGCTA
>CAKTSC010000378.1 GCA_934597465.1 uncultured Dysosmobacter sp. | reverse complement strand
AAATCCCCCCGGGAATCTTTCTTGGGGAGCGCGAGGGGATATTCTTTTGATTTGAAAAGAATATCCCCTCGCAAGCTGCCGAGCTTCCTCGGCACCCCCTCCCCGCCCATCGGGCGGGAAATTCCCCGGCCCCCAACGGGGGCCGAGCCCCCGCCGGGCTTCCCCGGCCACTCCCCGGCCCTCAATGGCCGGAACCATTGAAAACGAGGTGATCCCCCTATGCCCCACATCCAGGAAATGCCCCGCGAGGTCTCCGAGCTCATCGCCGCGGGCGAGGTGGTGGAGCGTCCCGCCAGTGTCGTCAAGGAGCTGGTGGAAAACGCCCTGGACGCCGGCGCCGGCGCCGTCACCGTGGAGATCCGGGGCGGCGGCATGAAGCTCATCCGGGTCACGGACAACGGCTGCGGCATCGCCCCCGCCGAGCTGCCCACCGCCTTCCTCCGCCACGCCACCTCCAAGCTCCGCACGGCGGAGGATCTGGGGAACATCGGCACTCTGGGCTTCCGGGGGGAGGCTCTCGCCGCCATCGCCGCCGTCAGCCATGTTGAGATCCTCAGCTGCGAGACCGGGGCGGACGCCGGGGCCCGGCTCACCCTCTCCGGCGGCGTTCCGGGGAAGGTGGAGCCCGCCGCCGCGCCGGAGGGCACCACCATCTATGTCCGCGACCTCTTTTACAATACCCCCGCCCGGCTGAAGTTCATGAAGAAGGACAGCGCCGAGACCGGGGCCATCAGCGCCCTCGTCCAGCACCTGGCCCTCTCCCGGCCGGAGGTCTCCTTCCGCCTCATCCGGGACGGCCAGACCACCCTCCACACCCCCGGCGACGGGCGGGAGGAATCCGCCGTCTACGCCGCCCTGGGGCGGGATTTCGCCACCTCCCTGCTCCCTGTCGCGGGCCGTGGGGGAGAGGTGGAGGTAAAAGGCTTCGTCACCAAGCCTCTCGCGGGCCGGGGCTCCCGGAACATGCAGTTCTTCTTCCTCAACGGCCGCTTCATCAAGTCCCAGCTCCTCACCGCCGCCGTGGAGGAGGGCTACCGCAACCAGCTTCTGAAGGGCCGCTTCCCCGGCTGCGTCCTCCAGGTGACGCTGCCCCTGCCCCTGGTGGATGTCAACGTCCACCCCGCCAAGACCCAGGTGAAGTTCGCCCGGGAGCGGGAGGTCTTCGACGCCGTCTACCACACCGTGATGGACTGCCTGGACGCCGACAGCCCCGCCGCTCCCCACCGCTCCGCCCCTCCGGCTTCTGAGGTCACGAACCCCCGGGCCGACTTCTTCCGGCGGATGGACGCCAAGACCTTCCGGGAGGGCGCAAAGCCTGCCGGGCAGGGCGGCATTTCCCGGGAAACGCCGCCTCCCCGCTCCGCCCCTCCCGCCGCTGCCCCCGCCCCCCGGCGGGAGCCCACCGTCCCCGCCTGGGACACGGAGTGGAAGCCCGCCCCCAAGGTGGCGGACAGCGCCGGGCGCGTCCCCTACGAGACGAAGGCCCCCGCCCTCCGGCAGGAGACCACCGCTCCCCGGGAGCGCCCCCGGCAGGAGTCCCCCCTCCCCCCGGAGCCGCCGAAAAAGACCTACGGCCCCGCCATCCCGGCGGCAGCCGTCAAAAAGGACGCCCCCCAGCGCCCCCTGCCCCCGGCCATCCCCTCCCTCAAGACCCAGGTGCCGGGGCAGGAGACCCTGGAGCCCCGGGAGTCCCCCTGGCGCATCGCCGGGGAGATCCTCCACACCTACATCGTCTGCGAGAG
>CAKTSC010000377.1 GCA_934597465.1 uncultured Dysosmobacter sp. | reverse complement strand
GGGCAGCTTCCAGGGCGGTCTGCCTCTCCGTCAGCTCCTGGAGCTTCACATAGTCACTGCCGCAGGCAGATTGGGCCGCCTCGCAGTCAGCGATCTGCTGCTCCAGCGCGGCGATGTCGCCCTCGATGGTCTCAAACTCCCGCTGCTCCTTGAAGCTGAACTTCAGCTTCCGCTCCCGGGGGCGATTCTGCTCCGCTTTCTCCTGCTTCTGGGAGGCCGGGGCGGCCTCCGCTTTCCGCTTTCCCTCCCAGTCCGTCCAGTTGCCCACGTAGCGCTGGATAGCCCCGCCGTCCTTCATCTCGAAGATCTGCCCGGCCAGCTTGTCCAGGAAGAAGCGGTCGTGGGACACCGCCAGGATGGGCCCGGGAAAGGTCTGGAGGTAGTCCTCCAGGATGGAGAGGGTGGTGACATCCAGGTCGTTGGTGGGCTCGTCCAGCAGCAGCACGTTGGGGGCCGCCATCAGGATGGAGAGGAGGTAGAGCCGCCGCCGCTCCCCGCCGGAGAGCCTGCCGATGGGTTGGGACTGGAGATCCGCCGGGAAGAGGAAGCGCTCCATCATGGCCTTGGCGGTGAGGGTGCCCTCCTCGGTCTTCACCTCGTCGCCGATCTCGTGGATGAAGTCATAGACCCGCTGGTTTAAGTCCAGCTCCCGCCCCTCCTGGGAGAAGTGGCCGATGCGCACCGTGGTCCCGATGTCCACGCTGCCCTCGTCGGGCCGCAGCTCCCCGGCAATGAGCCGCAGCAGGGTGGATTTCCCCACGCCGTTGTGGCCCACGATGCCGATGCGGTCGTCCCGCAGTACACCGTAGGAGAAGTGCCGCAGCACCCAGCGCGCGTCGTACTCCTTGCCCACGTCCCGCAGCTCGATGATCTTTCTCCCTAAGCGGCTGGAGGCCGCCGCCAGGCTGACGCTCTCGTCCGTCTCCGGGGCCTCCTGGTCCCGCAGGGCCTCATAGCGCTCGATGCGGTCCTTGCTCTTGGTGGTCCGGGCTTTGCAGCCCCGCAGGATCCACTCCCGCTCCGTCCGCAGGATGGACTGGCGCTTGCGCTCGCTGGCCTCGGCCATCTCCGCCCGCTCGGCCTTCAGCTCCAGATACTTGGAGTAGTTGGCCTCGTAGTGATAGAGCTTTCCCCGGGAGAGCTCCGTGATGTGGTTCACCACCCGCTCCAGAAAGTACCGGTCGTGGGTCACCATGATGAGCCCGCCCCGGAAGCGGCGGAGCCAGTCCTCCAACCAGGTGACCATGGCGGTATCCAGGTGGTTGGTGGGCTCGTCCAGGATCAGCACGTCCGCCGGATGGATGAGGGCCGCCGCCAGGGCCAGGCGCTTGCGCTGCCCGCCGGAGAGGGTCCCCACCTTCCGCTCAAACTCCGTGAGCCCCAGCTTCGTCAGCATGGATTTGGCCTCATACTCGTTGAGCTCCCGGAACTCCGGCGGGAAGCTCAAAAAGACCTGCTCCAGGATCGTTGCGTCCTCCCGCATCTCCGGGTTCTGGGAGAGGAAGCTCACCTGCACGTTGGGGTCCCGGGTGACGCTGCCCTCGTCCGGCTCGATCTGCCCGGAGAGCACCCGGAGGAAGGTGGACTTTCCGGTGCCGTTGATGCCGATGACGCCCACCCGGTCCCCGGGCTCTAAGTAAAAGTTCACGTCCGTCAAAAGGGAACGGGCGCCGAAGTTGATGGAAACATGCTCCGCGGAAAGCAGCATGGCCGTATTCCTCCCAAACGCCGCCGCAGCGGCGAAATTTCATAGCATAGTATTATAC
>CAKTSC010000376.1 GCA_934597465.1 uncultured Dysosmobacter sp. | reverse complement strand
GAACCTGGCCGAGATGACCAACATCGGCCTGCCCGTGCCTCAGGGCTTCACCATCACCACCGAGGCCTGCACCCAGTATTATGAGGACGGCCAGAAGATCAACGACGGCATCTTCGCCGAGATCATGGAGTATGTGGAGAAGATGGAAGGCATCACCGGCAAGAAGTTCGGCGACGCCGAGAATCCCCTGCTGGTCTCCGTCCGCTCCGGTGCCCGGGCCTCCATGCCCGGCATGATGGATACCATCCTGAACCTGGGCCTCAACGAGACCGTGGTGGACGTCCTCGCCAAGAAGTCGGGCAACCCCCGCTGGGCCTGGGACTGCTATCGCCGCTTCATCCAGATGTACTCCGACGTGGTCATGGAAGTCGGCAAGAAGTACTTTGAGCAGCTCATCGACGAGATGAAGGAAAAGAAGGGCGTCACCCAGGACGTGGAACTGAACGCCGAGGACCTGAAGGAGCTGGCCGGCCAGTTCAAGGCCGAGTACAAGGCCAAGATCGGTCAGGACTTTCCCACCGACCCCAAGGAGCAGCTGATGGGCGCCGTCAAGGCCGTCTTCCGCTCCTGGGATAACCCCCGTGCCAACGTCTATCGCCGGGACAACGACATCCCCTACTCCTGGGGCACCGCCGTCAACGTGCAGTCCATGGCCTTCGGCAACATGGGCGATGACTGCGGCACCGGCGTCGCCTTCACCCGCAACCCCGCCACCGGCGAGCGCAAGCTCTTCGGTGAGTTCCTGACCAATGCCCAGGGCGAGGACGTCGTCGCCGGCGTCCGGACTCCCATGCCCATCAGCGAGATGGCCGAGAAGTTCCCCGAGGCCTTCCAGCAGTTCCAGGGCGTCTGCGAGACCCTGGAGAAGCACTATCACGACATGCAGGACATGGAGTTCACCGTGGAGCACGGCAAGCTCTACATGCTGCAGACCCGCAACGGCAAGCGCACCCCCGCCGCCGCCCTGAAGATCGCCTGCGACCTGGTGGACGAGGGGATGATCGACGAGAAGCGCGCCGTGGCCATGATCGAGCCCCGGTCTCTCGATACCCTGCTGCATCCCCAGTTTGACGGCGCGGCTCTGAAGAAGACCCCCGTCATCGGCCAGGCTCTGGCCGCCTCCCCCGGCGCGGCCTACGGCCGCATCGTCTTCTCCGCCGACGAGGCCAAGGAGTGGGCCGAGCGGGGCGAGAAGGTGGTTCTGGTGCGTCTCGAGACCTCTCCCGAGGACATCGAGGGCATGAAGGCCGCCCAGGGCATCCTCACCGTCCGCGGCGGCATGACCTCCCACGCGGCCGTGGTGGCCCGGGGCATGGGCAAGTGCTGCGTCTCCGGCTGCGGCGAGATCAAGATGGACGAGGAGAACAAGAAGTTCGAGCTGGCGGGCAAGACCTTCCACGAGGGCGACTGGCTCTCCATCGACGGCTCCACCGGCAAGATCTACGACGGCGCCGTCCCCACCACCGATGCTGTCATCGGCGGCGAGTTCGGCCGGGTCATGGCCTGGGCCGACAAGTATCGCCGCCTGCAGGTCCGCACCAACGCCGACACGCCCCACGACGCCGCCCAGGCCCGGAAGTTCGGAGCCCAGGGCATCGGCCTCTGCCGCACCGAGCACATGTTCTTTGACGCCGACCGCATCCCCGCCATCCGCCGGATGATCTGCTCCGACACTGTGGAGCAGCGCACCGCCGCTCTCGCCGTTCTGGAGCCCATGCAGCAGGGCGACTTCGAGGGCATCTATGAGGCCATGGAGGGCTGCCCCGTCACCATCCG
>CAKTSC010000375.1 GCA_934597465.1 uncultured Dysosmobacter sp. | reverse complement strand
TTCCCCTAATTTCCATCAGTTTTTGTCAAAATATATCCCAAAATATACTGTAAATATTTTACTTACGCAACGGCTTAACTTGGTGAATGCCCAGTGACGCAATAGGTTTTTTCGCCCATCTGTCCATCGGCGGCGTACAGCGAGCGCCGCGGGTGTTCATACATTTTTCTTGCATAAACACTGGCAAAAGTTCCCCTTATACCGTCTCTTTTCCCCGGAACCCTTTCCGGGAGCGATCCCGGCGGGGCGGCGGGGCGGCAAAAAATCCGCCGGTTTTTCCAGAAAAACCCCGCCTCTCCCCTGCCCCGCGCCAGACGGAAAAATCCCCCGCCTCCGGCACTCTGCCGAAGGACGGGGGCGGGAGGGGCAGCAAGGAAAGCGCCCGGCGGGAGATCCCGCCGGGCGCTTTTCCCGGTGCTTGTTTTCCACTTTCTGGTTTTCGCTGAGGGTGGGGTGCCGGGCCCGGCCGGGGCCTCAGTTCTCCGCCCAGAGGTAGTAGCGGTAGAGGATGTTGGCCACCTGGGCGCGGCTGGCGTCGCCCTTGGGGCTCAGGGTGGAGGCCGTGGTGCCGTTGATGACCCCGGCGCCCACCGCCCACTGCATGGCGGGGATGGCATACTCGCTGAGCTGGGAGACATCCTCATAGCTCAGGATGTTGGTGTTCTCCCCCACGCTGGTATCCAGGCCCTTGTACTGGGCGTAGCGGTACAGGATGGCGGCCATCTGCTGGCGGCTGATGACCTCGTTGGGCCGGAACTCGCCGTTGGCGTAGCCCTTGACGATGCCGTTGGCGGCCGCCCAGACGGTGGCGTCATCGCAGAAGGAGCCGTCCGCCACATCCGGGAAGGGGTTCGCGCCGGTGACGGCGGGCTTGCCCTCCAGGCGGTAGAGCATGGCGGCGATCATGCCCCGGGTGGTGGCACGGTCGGGCTGGAAGGTATCCTGGCTGACACCCAGCATCACGCTGTTCTGCAGGCAGAAGTGGACGCCGTCATGGTACCAGGCGTTGGGATCCGCGTCCCGGAAGCGGCTGATGGGGCAGCTGCTGTTCCGGGGGCAGTCCTGGATGCCGTTGAAGTTAAAGCCGGAGTTGCTGCCGCCGGTGGAACCGCCGGTAGAGCCGCCCGTAGAACCGCCGCCGGAGCTGCCGTTGGCAGTCCACTTGGCCGTGACCGTCACGTTCTTGGCGGGCATGGTGAAGGAGGCGTTCTCGCTGTCGCCGTGGAAGAGGGCCACGTCGTTGGAAGTCCAGCCGCTGAAGGTGTAGCCGGACTTGGTGCCCGCGTAGAGCTTGACCTCGGCGCCCGCGGCGTACTCGCCCGCGCCGGTGGCCCCGGTGCCCGCGCCGTTCAGGGTGACGGTGTAGGTCTTCGTCTCAGCGGTCTTGCCGGGCCAGTCGCTCAGGCGGTAAACGGAACCGCCGCGGATGGCGTTGCCGGGGATAAAGACCACGTAATCCTCCGTGATGGCAAAGTTGCGCATGGTCTGGTTGGAGTCATCCCCCAGGCCGTTCAGGGTGATGGCGCCGATCTGGAGGTTCTTGCCGTCGGCATCCGTGCTGATGGCATAGGTATCGCAGCCCACCACAGAGGTGGACACGGCGTTCAGGCAGGTGAGCAGCGCCTTGAGCTGAGTGGCGTTCTCCTGGGTGAGAACCTGATCCAGAACCTTCTCAAGCTCCTCGGGGAGCTCGGCGGAGCCGTTTTTCTTCAGCTCCTCATAGTACTTCACCAGCGCCTGATAAACGCGGTAGAAGGCCTCAATGTTCTCCTGCCCGTTGGCGC
>CAKTSC010000374.1 GCA_934597465.1 uncultured Dysosmobacter sp. | reverse complement strand
ACTCCCCCCTGCCCAGCGCCATGCTGACGAAGGCGCAGCAGCCGTCGCCCACCATCACGGCGAAGGCCAGAGCCACCACCGTCAGGGGGAAGACCACCGTGTTGGCCGCGTTGCCGCAGGAGCCCAGGTAGCTGGCGTTGGCGATGAAGATCTGGTCGACGATGTTGTAGAGCGCACCCACCAGCAGCGAGAGGATGCAGGGAACGGCATAGCGCCGCATGAGCCCGCCCACGGGCTCCGTCCCCAAAAACTGATTTCCGGTATCCATAAGATCACCGTTCCTTCCCAATAAAATAAGAGAAGGAATGCGGAAGCCCCCAAAATCCGGACTTACGCATTCCTGCCACACGATCTGATGATGAAGTTTTCCGCAGTCCCTCTCCATAAAAAATGCGCGGCGTCCCTGCAACCGGATTTACGCAGAAACGCCACACGCTGTATCTCTCATTATAGCGGGAGGAGACGGGATTTTCAAATGGGCTTCCTCCACAAAAATGCCCCCGGCCGGGCGGCGGGATCTCTGCGTTTCCGCCAGGCCGCCGCGCCGCTGCCGCCGGAAAAACGGAGCGCCCCGCCCGGCGATGGCAGGTTCCGGGAACCTGCGGGCCGGGCAGGGCGTGTGCCTGCTGAAAAAAGGCGGTGGGGGAGACCCCGGGGCTCAGAGCTCGCCGGAGGCGGGGGCGGTGAGCTCCCGGTAGAAGGCGGCGGAAGCCGTCTCCACATAGGGGGTCAGAAAGATGCCGCCGATCACCGTGATGCTGGCCAGGATGCTCCAGCCGATGAAGCTGATCTGCAGGCAGAAGAGCCGCCAGCGGTTGCCGTACATCATGGCCTTGGACTGGGCCAGGGCCTCGCTGGGGGTCAGGTCGGGGTTATCCGCCAGCAGGAACTCCGTCATGGCGTAGCTGTAGGCCGCCATAATGCCGGGAACGATCAGCAGCAGCGACCAGAGGAGGACATAGAGGGTCTGGAGCAGCCGGGTCAGGGCGGTGGTCTTCCAGTAGGGGAAGTAGGCGAAGAGGGTCTCCACCGCGGGCCGCTCCCCGCCCAGAAGGTTCAGGTTGAAGCGGGCATAGCCCACGCCCACCACGCTGCCCAGGGTGAAGAAGAGGGCCGCCAGCACCAGCCCCACCAGCAGGAGGTAGAGCGTCCCGCCCGCGAGAAGCGCCCCGAAGACGGGGGAGGTACCCCCGCCCAAGGAATAGATCTTCTGCCCGGCCAGCTGGAGGTTGGCGTGGAGACCGTAGTCGTCGTAGCTGAAGCTCAGCTCCGGCCCCTGGGAGACGACACCCCCCAGAATGGTAGCCAGGAGCCCCGTCAGAATGGCGATGCCCCACTTGCCCCGCAGCGCCTCCCGGGCGCTGGCTCTGAAATCTGCCGCGTATTTCATGCTGCCTTCCTTTCCGCTCCGGAGAGCACGCCGCTGCGAAAGCCGTTGTGAAGGATCGCCGGGGGCCGCCGCACGCCGCCGCAGGGGGCACTCCCATAAAGAGTTCCCTATCCGCCGGTGGGCGCCGGAAAGGCCCCGCGGCTTTCCCTCATTCTACCACAGGCGGGACGGCGATGCAACACCTCCCCGGCGGCAAGGCGGCCCCGGAAAAGGAAACGCCCCGGAAGCGCGGCGCTTCCGGGGCAGCTGGCGGAGCGGGTGGGATTCGAACCCACGGTACCGTTGCCGGTACACCTGATTTCGAGTCTTTTATGCAACTGTGACGGGGGCGCCCATTTTGGGGTCGTTTCTGTAAGCCCCGTACCCGCCGAAAGCCGCTTGAAATCAGGCTTTTTCGCTCGGAAAGCCTTG
>CAKTSC010000373.1 GCA_934597465.1 uncultured Dysosmobacter sp. | reverse complement strand
GGCTCCACCTCCATGAAGTCCGTCATCGGCGCCCTGGGCGAGTCCTTCCAGAACGCCAACTCCGGCGTCACCTTCACCTATAACCCCACCGGCTCCGGCTCCGGCATCCAGGCCGTCAGCGAGGGCCGCTGCGACATCGGCCTCGCCAGCCGCGGCCTGAAGGACGATGAGAAGTCCTCCGGCCTCACCGAGACCGTCCTGGCCTACGACGGCATCGCCGTGGTGGTGAGCCCCGAGAACCCCGTCTCCGACCTGACCATCGAGCAGATCGCGGACATCTACACCGGCAAGATCACCAACTGGAAGGATGTCGGCGGCAGCGACGCCGAGATCGTCCTCATCGGCCGCGAGGCCGGCTCCGGCACCCGGGACGGCTTTGAGTCCATCACCGGCACCGAGGAGGCCTGCCAGTACCGTCAGGAGCTGACCTCCACCGGCGATGTCATCGCTACCGTCTCCCAGAACCCCAACGCCATCGGCTATGCCTCCCTCTCCGCTGTGAAGGAGAGCGTCAAGGCCCTGAGCGTCGGCGGCGTCGCCCCCAGTGAGGATACCGTCAAGGACGGCAGCTACCTCATCCAGCGCCCCTTCGTCCTGGTGACCAAGGACGGCGTCACCCTCAGCCCCGCCGCCCAGGCCTTCCTGGACTACGCCCTGTCCGCGGACGCCGCGCCCATCATTGCCCAGGCCGGCGCCGTGGCCGCCAACGGCTGACAAGAAACCTTGCCTTCCGGGGGACGCTTCGTCCCCCGGTAAGGCCGCTTGAGAGGAGGAGAGACCCATGAAGAAAGCCAAGCGGAGCCGCCGGATACTGGAGACCGCCGTCCACGGCGTGTTCCTGCTGCTGGGGCTCATCACCGTGGGCTGCGTGCTGGCCATCACGGTCTATCTCGTGCTCTCGGGCCTGCCCGCCATCCGGGAGATCGGCCTCTGGAACTTCCTCTTCGGGAAGGAGTGGGCCTCCACGGCGGCGGACCCCAAGTTCGGCATCCTGCCCTTCCTCCTCACCAGTGTCTACGGCACCGCCGGGGCCATCCTCCTGGGCGTCCCGGTGGGCTTCCTCACGGCGGTGTATCTCGCGAAAGCCGCCCCGCCGAAAGTCCGCGCCGTCCTCTCCGGGGCGGTGAGCCTGCTGGCGGGCATCCCCTCCGTGGTCTACGGTCTTGTGGGTATGATGGTGCTGGTGCCCGCCATCCGGAAGCTCTTCGGTCTGCCGGATGGGGCGAGTTTACTTGCCGGTATCCTGGTGCTGGCAGTGATGATCCTGCCCTCCATCATCAAGGTCTCGGTCACGGCTCTCGAGGCCGTGCCGCCGGAGTATGAGGACGCCTCCCTGGCCCTGGGGGCAACGAAGGAGGAGACCTGGTTCCGGGTCTCCGTTCCGGCGGCCCGCAGCGGCATCGCCGCCGCCGTGGTGCTGGGCGTGGGCCGGGCCCTGGGCGAGGCCATGGCTGTCATCATGGTCTCCGGCAACGTCCCCAACATGCCCTCCCTCTTTGAGAGCGTGCGCTTCCTCACCACCGCCGTGGCCAGCGAGATGAGCTACGCCGGCGGCCTGCAGCGCCAGGCCCTCTTCTCCATCGCTCTCGTGCTCTATCTCTTCATCCTTCTCATCAACGCGGCGCTGAACTACTTCCTGAAGCGAAATGCCCTCGGTTGACAAGGGCAGACGCACTTTCCGGCGGCCCTGATAGGCGCTGGATGTCGTCATCGTCCCAGGCGGGCGTTAGCCCGCCGTCGTCCTCTTCCTCGCCAGCCCCCATCATTGCTCGCCGGAAAGTCCTTCGGAGTTTTTCGGGAGCGGA
>CAKTSC010000372.1 GCA_934597465.1 uncultured Dysosmobacter sp. | reverse complement strand
GAGATGGCCAGGCGGCCCGAGGCCAAGCGGGGCATGGCCACCCTCTGCATCGGCGGCGGCATGGGCACCGCCACGGTTTTCGAGAAGTGCTGAAGCCCCCGGGATCCCCCGGGGACGGCTCCCCGGAAAAAAATACAACACGAAGGAGAACTTCCAACATGAGAAAGTATGCTTCCCTGCTGGCCCTGCTGCTGTGCCTGGGGCTTCTTGCCGGCTGCGGCAGCCAGCCCGCCGTGGACTACCCGGAGCTGACCGCCCCGGATCCCTCCGCCTATGAGCTGGAGAGTGCCCAGAATTCCAGCCTGAAGGTCAGCTTCCCCACGGGGGATTGGGTGGCGGAGCCAAACACCGATCCCCTCACCATCTACTACGCCGCCACCCTGGACGAGGAGCTCAGTGTGAACATCAACGTCCAGCTGGGCGGCGACGACACCAGCATCAGCGAGGCCTATAAGGACGCCCTGGTGGAGGCCATCGGGGAGCAGAGCCCCTTCCTCCATGTGAACAAGGCCCAGGTCATGCGCCTGGGGGAGGACCCCGTCGTCTACCTGGAGAACACCGTCACCTTCGATGATTCCACCATCGACTTCATGATCGAAAGCGGCGTCTGGACGGAGGACTGGGTGACGGAGCAGGGCGGCCGGGAGGTCTTCCTCTCCATCCCGGACACGGAGTCCATCACCCTCTACGCCCCCTGCGGGGATCAGATGCTCATCTACACCGGCAGCTACTACAGCGACGATCAGAAGGACGCCGTTCTGGCGGCCATGACCATCATGGCCCAGACCGCCGAAATCCCGTAACCCGCCCCCCGTTCCCGGCGCGGCATCCCGCCCCCGGCACCCCCGCACACCGCCCCAAGCGCCCCGCAGGCCCAGAGCCCGCGGGGCGCTTCCTCATCCCCGCCGCCCCGCTCCCCACATAACGGGAAGATCCCCCACCCCACGGGATATTCCTCCCCTTCCCCCCACCAAACAGGGATCTCCCCCATCCCACGGGATATCTCCCCTCTCCTCCCCACCGTGTGGGATTTCTCTCCCCCTTCCCCCACCCTGCGGGAAACCCCTCCACTTTCCCCCACCAGCCAAAACCTCTCCCGGCACACGCCCCCCCGCCCGCCCCCCTCCGTAGGGCGGGGTGACCATGGCTGGCGGAACCCACACGCCAGGCGCACCCCGCCGCCGATATCCGGTTGACCAACCGATGGTGCCGGGGATGCCCGGCAGCGATCCGCGTCTCCCGTCCCTTTTCGTAGGGGCCGATGACCACATCGGCCCCCGCAGAGACTTCCGCCGCCGTGTAGGGGCGGGGCTCCGTCCCCGCCCGTTCCCCTGGATCTGTATGGTACTTTCGTCAACTCCGTAGGGGCGGCCCTATGTGGCCGCCCGGACAGGCTCCCCGCAACCAAAATGCCATCAAAAGAACGGATTGCCGCGTCGGCCCCGCGTGCCTCCTCGCAATGACAGAGGTTAAACCGGTAGAAGCACCATCCCCCGCACCCACTCCGCCAGCGCCAGCGAAGCGAGTGGCGCGGAAAGAGAAGCAGAGAGTATCACAAATTTCGGAACGATGGTTGATCGGATTCCGATTCAATGCCCGTTTCAACCCTATCCCGTGCGCAGCGAAGCGTCCGCACGGAAACCCGTCCCGCGCAAAAGCCCCTGCCCCGGGGCGGGACAGAGCCCGCCCCCTACCGTTCTACCGAAAATACTCTTAAAACAGCTCCCCCCGTCCCACCCCGGGATGGTTTCCAAAGGAAGGGCCCGCAGGCCCTTCCTTTGGTCGTTTTAAGGAGGGTCTGGGAGGGAAATCGAAATCCCT
>CAKTSC010000371.1 GCA_934597465.1 uncultured Dysosmobacter sp. | reverse complement strand
ACTTTATTATATTACACAAGCCCCCGGGATGCAAGCGGATTCGACATCTCCCGGGCGGAAACGGAGGAACGCATGAAAGAGTACAAGGTCGGCATCATCGGCGGCACGGGCATGGTGGGTCAGCGCTTCATCACACTGATGGAGAACCACCCCTGGTTCCGCCTTACCGTCATCGCCGCCAGCGCCCGCAGCGCCGGAAAGGCCTACGGCGAGGCGGCGGAGAAGCGCTGGGTCATGCCCACCCCCATCCCCGCCTGCGCAAGGGACTTGGTCGTGATGGACGCCGTGGCGGACGCCGAAAAGATCGCTGCGCAGGTGGACTTCTGCTTCTGCGCCGTGGATATGCCCAAGGACGAGATCCGGGCCCTGGAGGAGCGCTACGCCAGGCTGGAGTGCCCCATCGTCTCCAACAACTCCGCCCACCGCTGGACGGAGGATGTCCCCATGGTGGTGCCGGAGATCAACCCGGAGCACCTTGGTGTGATCCCCGCCCAGCGCAAGCGCCTGGGCACGGAGCGGGGCTTCATCGCCGTGAAGTCCAACTGCTCCCTCCAGAGCTATGTCCCCGCCCTGCATCCCCTGCGCAAGTATGGGCTGGAGGCGGCTCTGGTCTGCACCTACCAGGCCATCTCCGGCGCGGGCAAGACCTTTGAGCGCTGGCCCGAGATGGTGGACAACTGCATCCCCTACATCGGCGGCGAGGAGGAGAAGAGCGAAAAGGAGCCCCTGAAGCTCTTCGGCCAGGTGGAGGACGGAAAGATCGTCCCCGCCCAGGGCCCCGCCATCACCGCCCAGTGCTTCCGGGTGGCCTGCCTGGACGGCCACATGGCGGCAGTTTTCATGAAGTTCCGGGACGGCTGCAAGCCTTCCATAGAACAGATCAAGGCGGACTGGGCCAGTTATCGCGGCATCGCCCAGGAGCTGAAGCTCCCCTCCGCCCCCCAGCAGTTCCTCCACTACATGGAAGAGCCCGACCGGCCCCAGGCGAAGCTGGACCGCATGTGCGAGAACGGCATGGCCATCAGTCTCGGCCGCCTGCGGGAGGACAGCCAGTACGACTACAAGTTCGTGGGCCTCAGCCACAACACCCTGCGGGGTGCCGCCGGCGGCGCCGTGCTCCTGGCAGAGCTCCTCTGCGCCGAGGGCTGGATCCAGCCGGTGAAGTAAGCCAGAAGAAACAAGGACCCCCTCCGTGAACCCGTGGTTCACGGAGGGGGTTCGATTTTTCAGCAGAGGAGCAAAGTCTCTCAGTATCCCCAGGTCATGAGCTGCCAGTCGCCGCCCTCACTGCGGGCCAACCACCACTGCCAGTTCTGGTATTCCTGATCGGCCTCTAAATCGCTGTTGGCCTCGCTGGAGGTGTGGAAGTCACTCAGGAACTCGATGCACTGGGTGAAGACTTCCCCATCCTTACGAAGCTCGTTCATCCAATCCAGGTTCTCCTGGCTGGCGCTCTCGTCCCCGGCATAGCGGAGGGCACGGAGCTCACAGCCATCCCAGGTGTCAAACTCCGCCCGGATAGCTGCCACGGCGGCATCCATCTCTTCCTTGGTATAAAGGTCAGAATTGCCGTACTCCACCTCCGGCCCGGTGGTCTTCTCTCCACCGCAGGCGGCCAGTGCCAAGAGCAGCAGGGCAGAGACCAGGATCGCGATTCCTTTTTTCATTGCGCAGACTTCCTTTCTTGATTTTCACCGGTCTATTTGCTGTAGACCTTTTCGATGTCAAGAGTCTACAGCAAGTAGACCAGATTGTCAAGGGGGAAAATTCAGCCAGCTGAACAGGATTTCAAAAGTCTCCGTCTGCCGCGATACTTCTCAATCCCCCTGCAGCGCCCAGGAG
>CAKTSC010000370.1 GCA_934597465.1 uncultured Dysosmobacter sp. | reverse complement strand
CCTATAAGCGACTTGATAATCTTTGCCGAGACATGAATGGCGTCGGTGTTACAGGCTACCTGGAAGATATGGACCGGAAATCCGGCGCTGGGCTTCAGGTTACCGGATGGTGGGATGACTACCGGCAACTCAAATACTATCGCCATATTCGAAACCAAATCGCCCATGAGAACAATGCGACAGAAGAAGGACTGTGTTCGGAGGATGACAGCGCATGGATCGAAGCTTTTCACCAGCGCATCCTGGACCGGACGGACCCTCTTGCCTTGTACTGTGCGGCCCGGAGAAAACAGCAGTCCCCTCCGCCAAGGAGAAAGGAAGAGTCTTCCTTCCCGCAGACCGTAGAACCGCACCAAGAGAAACATAGAGGCAGAGCGGTGCTTCTGATTGTGGCGTTTGCAGCGGTGACACTGCTGCTTTTTTGCCTACACAGGTGGCTGTGAGTGTTTTTTCAGGGCGCAAGGACCTTTGCCTGTCCAACCCCGCTCTTGCAAATACACCAAATCGGTGGTATAATTTTTAATCCAAGAAATTTTACCGGCCCTGCCGGATACCCACAGAAGGGATGGAAGCAGTATATGGCAGACGAGATCAAGACCATGGAGACGGAGGGCGGCGAGAGCCGCAACTTTATCCACGCCTTCATCGCAGAGGATATCGCCCCCGGCGGACAGTTCGAGGGCATGACCGTCCACACCCGCTTCCCGCCGGAGCCCAACGGCTACCTGCACATCGGCCACTGCAAGGCCCTGACCATCGACTTCGGCACGGCGGAGAAGTTCGGCGGCCTCTGCAACCTTCGCATGGACGACACCAA
The DNA here is from genome assembly GCA_934597465.1 of uncultured Dysosmobacter sp. Taxonomy (GTDB): domain Bacteria; phylum Bacillota; class Clostridia; order Oscillospirales; family Oscillospiraceae; genus Oscillibacter. Next base: position 1,044 of record CAKTSC010000370.1, on the reverse strand, counting down.
CCCCACCAAGGAGGATGTGGAGTTCGTAGACGCCATCCAGCGGGACATCCACTGGCTGGGCTTCGACTGGGGTGACCGCTTCTTCTACGGCTCGGACTACTTTGAGGAGGATTACCGCCAGGCGGTGGGCCTCATCAAGAAAGGTCTCGCCTACGTCTGCGAGCTCTCCCCGGAGGAGTTCAAGGAATACCGGGGCGGCATCGGCGTCCCCGCCCGCAGTCCCTGGCGGGATCGTCCCATCGAAGAGAGCCTGGATCTCTTCGAGCGGATGCGCAAGGGCGAATTCCCCGAGGGCAAGTACACCCTCCGGGCCAAGATCGACCTGGCCTCCGGCAACTTCAACATGCGGGACCCCGTCCTCTACCGCATCAACTACATGCACCACCACCGCCAGGGGGACAAATGGTGCATCTACCCCATGTACGACTTCGCCCACCCCATCCAGGACGCGCTGGAGGGCATCACCCACTCCCTCTGCTCCCTGGAGTTTGAGGCCCACCGGCCCCTCTATAACTGGGTCATTGAGCACTGCGACCTGCCCGCGCATCCCCGGCAGATCGAGTTCGCCCGTCTCGGCATCGACCACACCGTCATGAGCAAGCGCAAGCTCCGCCGCTTGGTGGAGGAGGGGAGAGTCTCCGGCTGGGACGATCCACGGATGCCCACCCTCTGCGGCCTGCGCCGCCGGGGCTACACCGCCCGCTCCATCCGGAACTTCTGCGAGCGCATCGGCGTCGCCAAGTCCGCCAACGTGGTGGAATACGGCTTCCTGGAGCACTGCCTCCGGGAGGATCTCAACGAGACCGCCCAGCGTGTCATGGGCGTCCTCCACCCGGTGAAGCTCACCATCACCAACTACCCCGAGGGCCAGACCGAGACCGTCACCGTGGAGAATAACCCCGTGGACCCCACCGCCGGCACCCGGGAGGTCAGCTTCTCCCGGAACCTCTGGATCGAGGCCGACGACTTCCTGGAAGTCCCCGTGCCCAAGTATAAGCGCCTGACCCCCAATGGCCCCGAGTGCCGCCTGAAGGGCGCCTACCT
>CAKTSC010000369.1 GCA_934597465.1 uncultured Dysosmobacter sp. | reverse complement strand
TCAATGGTCAGGTTGGAGCCCGCGATCTGCAGGTTGATGGAGAAGAGGGCCGTCATGGTGATGATGCCCGCCAGCAGATCCCGCACCTTCAGCCGGACGTGGATGAAGCCCGTGAAGAGCCCCGCGAGAGCCCCCACGCCCATGGCGATGGGCAGCGTCAGCCAGGGGGAGACGCCCTTGGTCAGAAGGACGGCGGTGACGGCGGCCCCCAGAGGGAAGGTGCCGTCCACCCCCAGGTCGGGGAAGTCCAGGATGGAGTAGGTGATGTAGACGCCCAGGGAGATCAGGGCGTAGATCAGGCCCTGGATCAGGGTGGCGGGCAGGGCGCTGAGGAACTGTTCCATAAAAGCTGCCTCCTATTATAATAAGGAACGGGGGCTCCGGGGAAACCGCCGGGGTAGAAACTCTTTCTCACCTGGGAAGGCCCGCTGGGCCTTCCCAGGTGAAGTAGCTTTTAGTTGACCTTGGTGGCGACGGAAGCGACGCTGTCGGGGACGGCGATGCCCATGGCGTCCAGGGAGTCGGTGTTCAGGTAGAGGTCGTAGTCCTCGATGATCTCATAGGGGAGATCGGCGCAGGTGGCCTCGCCGGTGAGGACCTTGGCGGCCATCTTGCCGGTCTGGATGCCCAGCTTCACGTAGTCGATGCCGGCGCCGGCCACGCAGCCGTTCTTCATCTGCTCGATCTCGGAGCCGTAAACGGGGATGCCCGCCTCGTCGGTCTTCTCCAGGATGGCGCCCAGGACGCCCACCACGGTGTTGTCCGTCAGGTTGGAGAAGCAGTCCACGCCCCGGCCGATGAGGGTGTCGATGGCCTGGGTGACCTCGCTCTGGGCGGTGACGCCCACGCTCTCGATGGTGAAGCCGTAGCCGGCGGCCAGCTCCTCATAGACGCCCAGGGAGTAGATGGAGTTTGCCTCGCTGGTGGAGTAGACGATGCCGATGCTCTTGGCCTCCGGCTGCAGGGCCCGGATCAGCTCCAGCTGGGCGGCCACGGGGAGGACATCGGAGGTGCCGGTGATGTTGCCGGAGTCCAGCTTGGCCCCCACGGGATCGGTGATGGCGGTGAAGACCACGGGGATGTCCTTCTCCTCGGCGGCGGCGTAGCAGGCCACGGCGGCGGGGGTGGCGATGCCCACCATCATGTCCACGCCATTGGAGGAGAAGCTCCCGGCGATCTGGGTGGCGGTGGCGTCGTCAAAGTTGGCGTTCTGGTAATCCACGGTGAAGTCCACGCCTTCCTTCAGGCCCGCCTCCTCCAGGCCCTGGAGGAAGCCGGTGCGGCAGTTATCGAGAGAGGGATGCTCGCCGTACTGGGAGATGCCGATGCGGTACACGGTGCCCTCGCCGCTGCCGGAGGCGGAGGCGGCGGGATCCTTGCCGCCGCAGGCGGTAAGGGCCAGGGTCAGGGACAGCGCCAGGGCGGCGCAGAGCAGCTTCTTCAAAGTCTTCATAGTCGTTTCTCCTTTATCGTTTCAGAAAGTTGATGTTTCATCTGCCGGGTCACGCGGCGGCCTGCCGCTCTCTCAGGCAGGGACGCCATCGGCGGGAGAAGAAATACATGGCGGATGCCCTCCTTTGTCCGAAAGTATAAAAAAACAAGCCTCATCCCATCTTCATGGGACAAGACTTTCATCCTGCGGTACCACCCAAGTTGACGCATAGCGTCCGCTCTTCCTCACGCACCCCTGATGCGTGCCGCCCTGATAACGGGCGCGGCCCCCGTCTTCGCTACTGCGGGATGCCCTCCCGGTTCGCTCTGCCCTCGCAAGTCCATTCACCGAAACGTACTCTGCCGTGATCCCACCAGCCACGACTCTCTGAAAGGTTGCCGTCTCGCTTACTCCTCTTGTTCAGCGGTTTCTCT
>CAKTSC010000368.1 GCA_934597465.1 uncultured Dysosmobacter sp. | reverse complement strand
GCCTACCCCGGCTACGCCCCGCTGGAGAGCCAGATCCGCATGATCCGCTCCTTCCGCCGGGACGCCATCCTGGTGGACGACCTCCTCCACTCCGGCAGCCGCATGCGCTTCCTGGCCCCCCTCCTCCGGCACTACCAGCTGCCCATCGACCGGGTTCTCGTGGGCGTCATCAGCGACCGGGGCCGGGATCTCATGGCGGACTGGGGCATCCCCGCCGAGGGGGTCTACTCCGTCCCCAACCTCCGCGCCTGGTTTGTGGAGTCCACCATGTACCCCTTCATCGGCGGAGACAACCTGCGGGGGGCCCGGCCCTCCGTCCCGGGCCTCACCCCGGCGGTGAACCTGATCCTCCCCTACGCCATGCCCCGCTTCTGCCAGGACTGCCGCCACGGCGCGGTGTTCCGCTTCTCCAAAACCTGCCTGGAAAACAGCCGGGACATCCTCACCGCCCTGGAGAAGGTCTACCGGGAGCGCTTCGCCCGGAGCCTGACTCTCTCCCGCCTGGGAGAGGCCGTGGTGCTCCCCCTGTCCCCGGACAAGGGCCGGAGCCTTCGCTATGAACCCAATCTCCCTGCCTCCGAGTGCATCCAGGCCGACCTGGAGCTGCTGCTGCGGATGCAGGACGTCATGGAGTGAGCCAATGGAACTTTTCTGCTATGAGGCCGCCGGGGCCCCCGCCCTCTCGGCCCTCCCCGGCCTGCCACTGCCCCGCCTCCCCCTGCCGGAGGACTGCCCTGCCCGCTTCCTTCTCCGCCGCCCGGCGGGCCGCGCCGTCTTCTGCCCCTCCGATCCCCGCCAGCTCCTGGCGGAGACGGAGGACGTCCGCTTCCTCTCCCCCGCCTCCCTGGGGGATGTCCCGCCCCTGCCGGAGCCCCTCCTCCGCCGGGTGGAGGAGCGCTCTCTCCAGGCCGTGAACATCGCCCATCCCCGCTGGCAGGACGCCCTCCGCTTGCAGCCCCTGAACGGGCGGAAGAAGCGCCTCCACCTCCTGGCGGTGGGGGACGTGGGCGGCACCTTCCTCACGGCCCTGAAGCTCCTGGGCGGCGACGTCATCGAAAGCGTCGGCATCTGCGACCTCAACGCCGCCGCCGTGGAGCGCTGGTGCGCCGAGATGGGCCAGATCGCCTGGCCCTGGGACTATGACGCCCTCCCCCAGGTGGAGCCGGTGGACTTGGATCACCTCTTCGACTGCGACATCTTCCTCTTCGCCGCCGCCAAATCCGTGCCCCCGGTGGGATCCGGCGGCGATGTCCGCATGGCCCAGCTGGCCGCCAACCGCCCCCTGGTGGAGCATTACGCCCGCCTGGCCCGGTCAAAGCGCTTCCCCGGCCTTTTCCTCGTGATGAGCGACCCGGTGGATCCTCTCTGCCGGGCGGCGTACCTGGCCGCGAACCGGGATGAGACCGGTGCCTTCGACGGCCGGGGCCTCCTGCCGGAGCAGATCCGGGGGCTGGGCCTCGGCGTCATGAACGCCCGGGCTGCCTACTTCGCCCAGCGCGACTTACGCTTCGCCGCCTTCCTCACCGAGGGCCGCAGCTTCGGCCCCCACGGCCAGGGTCTCGTCATCGCCAACTCCATCGAGCACTATGACGACGCCCTCTCCCGGGAGCTGACGGCGGAAGTCCTCTCCGCCAACCTCCGCATCCGGGAGCTGGGCTTCAAGCCCTTCGTGGCCCCGGCAGTATCCTCCGGCGCCATGCAGCTTTTGCTGCTGCTCCGGGGCCAGTGGCACTGCGCCTCCCTGCCCCTGGGGGACATCTTCTTCGGCTGCCGCAGCCGCCTGACCCCCCTGGGCCCCGAGACGGAGGCCCTCCCCCTGCCGCCCCAGCTCCTCTCCCGACTCCAGGAATCGGAAGCCTTCCTCCGGGCCATCCTGTAAG
>CAKTSC010000367.1 GCA_934597465.1 uncultured Dysosmobacter sp. | reverse complement strand
ATGTCCCCCTCGGCGGAGCGGAGGGTCTCGGCGTAGCTGCGGACATTGGTGAGGGGGGTGCGCAGCTCGTGGGAGACGTTGGCCACGAACTCCTTGCGGCGCTCCTCGTTGCGGTGCTGCTCCGTCACGTCGTGCAGGACGATGAGCACGCCGCCCTTCTCCTGCTGGTCGGAGAAGGGGGCGAGGTAGAGCTCCAGCATCCGCTCGCCCACCACCTGCTGGGCCTCGGCGTAGTCCGGGCGGCGGAGGGCGAGGATCTGCTCCATGGGGTAGAGGCCGCCGAAGAGCTGGTCGTAGCGGCAGTCCTCCCCCAGGGACTGGCCCAGCATGGCAACGGCGGCGGGGTTGCGGTGGATGAGCCTGCCCTGGTGGTCGAAGGCCACCACGCCGTCGGTCATGTGGAGGAAGAGGGTGTCCAGCTTGGTGCGCTCGTTCTCCACGGCGGCCAGGGTCTGCCGCAGGACGGAAGCCATCTCGTTGAAGGTGCCGGTGAGGACGCCGATCTCGTCGGTGGATTCCACCGGCAGGGGGCTCTCAAAGTCCCCGGCGGCTACCTTTTCCGCGCCCGCCGTCAGCTTTTCGATGGGCCCCACCATGGTCTTGGAGAGAAGGAAGCTGAGGAGCAGGGAGATGAGCAGGCCGATGATGAGTGCCTGCATGATGATCATGAAGAGCTGGGTGTTGAGGCCGGAGACGGTCTCCTTGCTGTCCAGAATGTAGAGGACGAAGTCCGGCTCCCCCTCCGGGATGGGGATGGCCACATCCATGTAGCCGGCGGTGATGTCGCTCTCGTCGCCCACCCGGCCGTTCTGGGCGGCCAGGAGGTTGGCGGTGGCGTCCAGGCTGCTCCGCTCATCGGAGGCCAGCAGCGGCGTGCCGCCGCCGTCCAGGATGTAGTAGTTCCGGGTGCTGTAATCCACGCCCAGGGAACCGGCCCGGGCCTCCACCAGCTCCTGGAGCCGCGCGGCCCCGCCCTCCTCCGCCCCGGTGCAGAGGGTGGGGTAGAAATCCGACCCCGCGCCGAAGACACTGTCCATCTGCTGGTAGAAGGAGTCGATGAAGAAGCTGGAGACGCTGGTGGTGAGGAACGTGCCCACCACCGCCATCAGCGACGTGATGAGCAGCAGAAGGATCAGCATCAGCTTCATATGGAGACTGCGAAACATACCCGGTTGCCTCCCTCCAAAAACAGAATGGAGCTCTCAATCCCCCCGGAAGGCTCAAAAAGAAGGACAAGCCTTCCAATCACCACCAGCCAAGGGGGTACCGGAGGGACAAAGCCCCCCGTATTTCCGCCGCCGGGCGGAAAGAATTTTAATCATTTTTCGCCGCGGCGTGTACGCGGCGAAAAATACTTCTCACGAAGCGAAGTGTCGCAGCCCCGGCAAAGCCGGGGCAAGGCACCCGAGCGAAGTGCAATGCCATCGTCCCGGCGTCCTCCGGACGCCGGGACGGGGCCCCTCGCGAAGTAACGGCGCTTTGCGTCGTTACTTCGCGAAATAATACCCCGCCCCCCGCTTCGTCAGGATGTATACCGGGCTGGCGGGATCGGCCTCCACCTTCTCCCGCAGGCGGCGGACGGTGACATCCACCGTCCGGGCGTCGTCGCCCACGTAGCCGTAGTTCCAGACCTGCTCCATGAGGTCGGCCCGGGAGTAGACCCGGTTGGGGTGGGCGCCCAGGAAGCGCAGCAGGTCAAACTCCCGCTGGGTGAGCTCGATGGGCTGCCCGGCCCGGAAGACCTGGCGGCTCTCCGGCTCGATGCGGAGCTCCCCGGCCACGATGGCTTCCTCCCCGCTCTCCGCCGGGGGACGCATGGCGGTGCGGCGGATGTTGGCCCCCACCCGGGCGATGAGCTCCCGCATGGAGAAGGGCTTGGTGATGTAGTCG
>CAKTSC010000366.1 GCA_934597465.1 uncultured Dysosmobacter sp. | reverse complement strand
GGCGACGACAGCCTGGAGGAGGTCTTCCTGGAACTGGAGGGTGAGGCGGAATGACGAAGCTCCTTCTCAAAAAGCAGATGGCGGAGATCTTCCGCAGCTACTTCTACGACGCCAAGAAGAACAAGGCCCGCTCCAGGGCCTCCACCGTGGGCTTCATCATCGTCTACGTGCTGCTCATGGTGGGGCTGCTCGGCGGCATGTTCACCTGGCTCTCCTTCACCCTCTGCCCGGCCTTCGCCGCCATGCAGGTGGGCTGGCTCTACTTCGCCCTGATGGGTGGCCTCGGCATCTTCCTGGGGGCCTTCGGCAGCGTGTTCAATACCTACTCCGGGCTGTACCTGGCCAAGGACAATGACCTGCTGCTCTCCCTGCCCATCCCCGTCCGGGCCCTGATGGTCTCCCGGCTGCTGGGGGTCTACCTCATGGGCCTTATGTACTCCGCCGTGGTGACGCTCCCCGCCGTCCTGGTCTACTGGATCACCGCATCCCACAGCTTCGCGGCCATCCTGGGGGGCCTTCTGATGGTCTTCACGGTCTCCGTCCTCGTTCTGGTGCTCTCCTGCATCCTGGGCTGGGCGGTGGCCAAGATCAGCCTGAAGCTCAAGCACAAGAGCTTCGTGACGGTGCTGGCCTCCCTGGCCTTCATCGCCGCTTACTACTTCTTCTACTTCAAGGCCAGCCAGATGATCCAGACCCTGATGCTCAACGCCATGGCCTACGGCGAGGCCATCCGGGGCCGCGCCTACCCCCTCTACCTCTTCGGCCGGGCCTGGGAGGGCGACCCCGCCGCGCTCCTTGTGACCCTGGCCGTCACGGCGGCCCTGCTGGCCCTGACCTGCTGTGTCCTCTCCCGCAGCTTCCTGCGCATCGCCACCGCCTCCGGCAGCGTCAGCAAGGTGAAGTACCGGGAGAAGGCGGCCAGGCTCCACTCCGTGCCCCGGGCCATGCTCGGCAAGGAGCTTGCCCGCTTCACCGCCAGCCCCAACTACATGCTCAACTGCGGCCTGGGCCTTCTCTTCCTCCCCATCGCGGGGGTGCTGCTGCTCATCAAGGCTGCCTGGGTCCGGGACATCGTCGCCCTGCTGGAGTGGGACATGGGCTTCCTGACCATGATGCTGGCGGGGGGCCTCTGCGCCTGCGCCTCCATGGTGGATATCACCGCCCCCTCCGTCTCCCTGGAGGGGAGAAATCTCTGGCTTGCCCAGTCCCTGCCCGTCCTGCCCTGGGAGGCCCTCCGGGCCAAGCTCCGGCTGCAGACCGGCCTGACCGCCCTGCCCCTGGCCTTCGCCGGGGCCTGCGCGGCCATCGTCCTGCGGCCCGGTCTCTCCGGGGCCCTGCTGCTCCTGCTGCTGCCCCAGGTCTTCTCCGTGCTGATGGCGGCCTTCGGCCTCTTCCTGAACCTGAAGCGCCCCAACTTCCATTGGACGAATGAGATCGCCCCCATCAAGCAGAGCCTCAGCGTCACGGTGGCCCTCTTCGGCGGCTGGGCCCTGGCGGCCCTCCTGATGCTGGGCGGCTGGCTGCTGCGGAACGCCCTCTCCCCCCTGACCGCCGCCTGGATCTACACCGTGATCCTGGCCGCAGCGGCGGCGTTCCTTCTCCGCTGGCTGCGCACCCGCGGGGCGGGGATCTTTGCGGCGCTGTAACAGCGCGGTATGACTTGCGAAAGCCGCCGGGAAACCGGCGGCTTTCGGCTTGCCCCGGCGCGGCTGCCTTTGGGGCCCCGTCCCAGTGCCTGCGCTTTTGCGGGAGCCGGGAAGCTTCCATGGAAAGGCGAAGGCAGGCGCTGCGTGCGGGGAAGGGATGGCATATGAAAAGGAAGCCCGCGCGTTTTCACGCGCAGGCTTCCTTTTCGCTTGGTACGGGTAGTGGGGGTCGAACCCACACGGATCGCTT
>CAKTSC010000365.1 GCA_934597465.1 uncultured Dysosmobacter sp. | reverse complement strand
CGGCGGAGAGGGTCTGGTAATCCTGGAAGTAGCGGGAGAGGTCATAGTCCGGGTAGGAGGCCAGGGCCAGCACCTCGCCGGTGCCCACCTGGATCACGGCGGCGGCCCCGCCCCGGGTAACGCCGTCCTTGGCGGTGAGGTTTTCGATGACGGAGGCCAGGGCGCTCTCCACGCTGGCCTGGAAGCTCTCGTCGATGGTGAGGGAGACGGTGGCCCCGGGGACGGGCTCCACGGCCCAGGTCTCGCCCGTGACCTTGCCCTGGTCGTTGAAGCTCACCACCCGGCGGCCGTTGGTGCCCCGGAGGTAGCTTTCAAAGGCGCTCTCGGCCCCGAAGAGGCCGATGGTGTCGTTCATGGCGTAGCCGGCGTCCTTCAGCTCCTGGGTGTAGTCGCTGATGGAGCCGGTGACGCCCAGGACATGGGGGGCCACGTCCGTCTCCACCCGGCGGGCGGTGGAGGAGAGCACCCGGGCCCCCAGGTACGCGCCGTCGTTGAGAAGGCTGATGAGCTCGGAGGAGATGTCCTTCACCATGAGGTAGCTCTCGGCGCTCTCCGCCCGGAGGGCCAGCTCATAGCGGACCCCCAGGACTTTCCGGGCCTGAGCGTCCGTCCAAGCATCGGGGATCCCGTACTTCACGCGCATGCGGTCAAAGAGGGCGGAGGCCGGGAGGCCGGAGCTTACCAGCAGCTCCTCCGTCACGTCGTCCGTGGTGACGGAGGTGGAGAGCAGCTCCATGGACTTCTGCAGGAAGCGGATGAAGCCCTGCTTCGTGGCGGTGGAGGAACCGTCCAGGGTGTAGGCGAAGGGGGCGGTGTCCGTCAGGGGGAGGGTGTCCGTCCAGGTGAGGTCTTCGCTCTCGCAGAGCTCCACGAGACGCAAGACGGCGGCGTTCAGGTCGTCGTCCTTCGCAAGGAGGGAGGAATCGAAGCTGAGGTTATAGATCTGGCGGTTGGAGATGAGCACCTTGCCGCTGCGGTCGGTGAGGATGCCCCGGGAGGCCACCACCTTCTCGGACTTCGTGATGGAGCGCTGGGACTGCTCCTGGTACTCGTCATAGTGGAGCACCTGGGCGTTGTAGAGCAGGCCCGCGTAGCAGGCCAGCACGGCAAAGAGGAAGCCCGCCAGCACATAGAGCCGGGAGGGGCGCTGGGGGGCGGTGGATCCGGTGCGCATGGGGGGCCTCCTTTCAAAAGGCGTGGGGGGGGTCAGTCGCCGTAGGGGTGCGTCCTGCGGTGGACGGCGCGGAGCAGCAGGTAGAGGAAGGGAAGGAAGGGCAGCGCCGCCAGGAATTCCTTCCCGGAGAGCAGCAGCGCGGCGGCGAAGGCCCCATGGCCCCGGAGGGTCAGGACGGCGGCGTGGAAGAGCCCGCCGGTGAGGAAGCTCAGGGCCGAGGCGGCCAGGGCGCTCAGAAGGTTGGAGGAGAGCCAGCTCCGGGTGAGGAGGCCCGAGAGCAGGGCCGCCGCCGGGAGGCAGAGGGTATAGAAGCAGGGGATGGCCCCCGGCAGGGCCAGGTCGCAGGCGATGCCCAGGCACAGGGCGTAGACCGCGCCGCAGGGCATGGCCCCCTCCCACACCGCCACCATGGCGGCCAGGGCCGGGTAGAGGAAGGGCATCACGCCGAAGAGCTGGACGCGCTGGAGGATCAGCCCCTGGACGAGGCACACCAGCAGTCCCGCCGCGCCGTAGACGCTCCAGCGGAGGATGAGTTCCGAACGGGCTACCATGGCCCCTCCTTTCTGCCGCCGGGCGGCATATCAGTCCACGATCTCAAAGTCCTTCACCACGAACACCTGGGTCAGGGCGTCCAGCTCCGCCGCGGGCTCCACCACGGCGTAGGACGCCGCGCCGGAGTCGTCGGTCCGCACCTCCCGGACAGAGCCGATGGTGAGATCCGCCGGGTAGTAG
>CAKTSC010000364.1 GCA_934597465.1 uncultured Dysosmobacter sp. | reverse complement strand
TCTGCACTCCCACAGTTGCAGCGGCGTTTCGCGGGCCAGTGCGACATCTATTGCTCTACGCCGTTTTTTATTGAGGTCATGCCGCCGGACATCAACAAGGCCACGGCTTTGAATGGGCTTCTGGCGGAGCTTTCCTATGGCCGGGAAGCGCTTGTGAGCTTCGGGGACGGACAGAATGATATCCCCATGCTGGATTTTGCGGGGTTCGGCGTTGCGATGGAGAACGCGCCCGACGACGTGAAGGCGCATGCGGATCTGGTGACGGGTTCGTGCAACGCGGACGGAATTGCCGACGCGATTGCGCGGATTTGGCCGGAAACGCTTGACACAGATGGAAGCGGCTGGTATGCTGAATAGACAAAATAACGGTTGTTGATAGAGGAGGGGCTGGCTTGATTAAGGAAGAACGTCACGCCAGAATTTGCGATTATCTTGAAAAACACCAGTTTGCGGCAATCAATACGCTGATGGAGTATGTCGGCGCGTCCAAGTCGACGATTCGCCGGGATCTGCTGGAGCTGCGCGAGGCACAGAAAATTGAGTTTGTGCGCGGTGGCGCGTCGTCGATCAACAAGCGCATTGCGCCGGAGTCGCCGTATCAGGTCAAGCAGAACATGAACGCCGCGGAAAAAGAGCGCATCGGAAAAGCGGCCGCGCAGATGATCCACGAGGGGGAGACAGTCTATCTTGCCGGCGGCACGACGACAAAGGCGATGCTCCCCTATCTCGATCAGGTCGCGCAGCTGAACCTGGTGACGAATGACATCATCATCGGCATGGACGTGGCCGACCGGGAGAATATCAGCCTGACGATGACCGGCGGCACGCTTCGGCCAAAGTATTACGCGCTGCGAGGGATTCTGGCAGAAGACAGCATGCGCGCCATGAAAATCGGCATGGCCTTTCTCAGCTGCGACGCCATCGACGTGCAAAGCGGCTGCTATATCGCAAATGCCGACGAGGTAGGGCTGCTGCGGCAGGTCATTGAATCGTCAAACTACGTCATTTTGCTGGCGGATCACTCCAAATTTTATTCCAGCGCGTTTATTTCCTTCTGCACCATGGCGCAGGTGGATATGGTCATCAGCGACACCGGGCTCAATGAAGAAATCCGGGCCGCGTTGCGGAAAAAGAACATCAAATTGGTTTTGGCATAAGAGGAACGCATGAAATTTCCATACGCTATTTTCGATATGGACGGGCTGCTGTTTGACACAGAGCGGCTCTTCCTGGAATCGTTTGAGTCGGCGGTCAGCCGCGAAACAGGCTACACGTTTGCGCGCGAAAAGCTCATGCAGCTGATCGGCGTGAACGGCGAGACAACGAAAAAGATGTTCCCGGTGCTCTTTCCCGGGTGCCCTCTGTCTTCCGACGGCTGCTTTGCCATCGGGCACGCGTGGATGCACGATTATTTTGACACGCAGGGCATGCCCTGCAAGCCGGGCGCGCAGGAGCTTTTGAACTGGCTGCGCGAGCGGGGAATCCCCTGCGCGCTGGCGACGTCGTCCGACCGGTCGGCCGCGCAGAGCTATCTTGCAAGAAGCGGCCTGACGGACTATTTTTCTGTCATCGTCAGCGGCGATCAGGTAAAGCGCAGCAAGCCGGACCCGCAGCCGTTCCAGCTTGCCATGCAGGCGCTCGGTGCATCACGGTCGGAGCAGTGCGTCGTTTTTGAAGATTCACGCAACGGCCTGCTTGCCGGCGCAAACGGCGGCTTCCCGGTCATTCTGGTGCCGGATCTGATAGACCCGGACGAGCAGCTGCCGGGCCTTTGCTACGCGAAGTGCCGGACGCTGAAGGACGCGATCGGTGTTCTGGAGAATAGCTGAGGTATCATAGAAAAGAAAAGCGGCGTGACTTACGCATAAGTCACGCCGCTTTTTCTTGCGGGCAGCAAAAACAAGACGCCTGCGAAAGACGCA
>CAKTSC010000363.1 GCA_934597465.1 uncultured Dysosmobacter sp. | reverse complement strand
GCTCTCCACCGACTGCTCGGCGATGAACTCCTCCCGGTAGAGATAGCGGGGGGAGGTGGCCCCCCGGTCGTCCCCGCAGACCAGGATCACCGTCAAAAGCTGCACCGCCGCCGTGACGCCCGCCGCCAGGGCCACGGTTTTCCGGGCGACGCCCCCCTCCGGCAGCAGCCGCCATCCCCGGACAAAGTAGAAGACCCCGGGGGCCAGGATCACGAGGAGAGGCAGCCAGGCCCGGGCCATGCCGCCCAGGGTCTCCCGCCAGAACTGCAGCACCTGCCCGGCCCCGCCCACGGAGTAGAGGGTCAGGAAGGTGCGGAAGACGGAGAAGTAGACCGCCTGGGCCCCCAGCCACAGGGTGCCCAGCACCGTCAGGATGCCCGCGGCCCAGCGCCGCCCCCGGCCGCAGCAGAGGGCGCAGAGGAGATCCGCCATGCCGCCGAAGGCCAGGGAGAAGAGGATGGGATAGAGGAAGCGGCCCTCCGTGCCGAAGGCGTAGAGGTGGACGGCCAGCTCCTGCACCGTCAGCACCGCCGGGAACCACAGCCACAGCAGCCGGGGCGAGACCCCGCGTTTTTCCCGTTTTCCGTGCAGCATGGCATGTTCCCCTTCCCGCCGGGCGCACTCACGGGCCCGGATCCTGCCACTGATTGTAGGGCACGGGGCCGCTCCTGTCAAGGAAAGCCTTGGAAAAGGGGGGGATCCCGGCGAAAAACGCCGCCGGAGGGGCGGCGGGACGGGGCGCGGGGGATATTCATAACTAATTTACAAATTCCCTCTTTACAAACCGGGGCGGGTGTACTATGATAGCACCGTTAGCACTCAGGGAGCAAGAGTGCTAACACCCGAAAACGTTCTCACAAAAATGAAAAATATAAGGAGGAACCAATCTATGAAACTCACTCCGCTGGCTGATCGCGTCATCCTGAAGATGGTGGAAACCGAGGAGACCACCAAGGGCGGCATCATCCTCACCGGCTCCGCCAAGGAGAAGCCCACCGTGGCCGAAGTCATCTCCGTGGGCCCCGGCGGCAACGTGGACGGCAAGGAAGTCACCATGACCGTGAAGGTGGGCGACAAGGTCATCACCGACAAGTACGCCGGTACCAAGGTCACCCTGGACGAGGTCGAGTACGTGGTGGTGCGGCAGCACGATATCCTGGCCATCGTGGAGTAAAGAGGGGACTGCGTCCCCCCTTTAGATCCCCCCCACCAGTGACGTCGGTCACTGGTGACGCCGCCCAGGGCGGCTGAGTCGGGGTATTTTTCCGCCGCGCATGTCGCCGGAAAAATGATTTTGATTTTTTCCGCCGCTTGGCGGCGGAAACTCTGCGCGAGGCTGCGAGGGGCGTGGCCCCTCGGACTCCCCTGGGGGAGGCCGCGGAGAGAACTGCTTTTGAATTTTAAATTACGGAGGTATACCTTATGTCTAAGCTCATCAAGCGCGGGGAGGAAGCCCGCAAGGCGCTGCAGAACGGCGTGGATACGCTGGCCGATACCGTCAAGGTCACCCTGGGGCCCAAGGGCCGCAACGTGGTGCTGGACAAGAAGTTCGGCGCTCCCCTCATCACCAACGACGGCGTGACCATCGCCAAGGAGATCGAGCTGGAGGATCCCTTTGAGAACATGGGCGCGCAGCTGGTGAAGGAAGTTTCCACCAAGACCAACGACGTGGCCGGCGACGGCACCACCACCGCCACCCTGCTGGCCCAGGCCATGATCCAGGAGGGCCTGCGCAACCTGGCCGCCGGCGCCAACCCCATCGTGGTGAAGAAGGGCATGGCCAAGGCCGTGGAGGCCGCCGTGGCCGAGGTCAAGAAGCAGGCCAAGAGCGTGGACGGCTCCAAGGACATCGCCCGCGTGGGCGCCGTCTCCAGCGGCGACGAGTTCATCGGCAAGCTGATCGCCGACGCCATGGAGAAGGTCAGCGCCGACGGCGT
>CAKTSC010000362.1 GCA_934597465.1 uncultured Dysosmobacter sp. | reverse complement strand
GCCAGATATTCGCCGTAGAACTCCTTGCCCTTCAGGTCGGCCAGCGTCTTGCCGCTGTCCAGCTCCGCCTTCAGCAGCTCGCAGGCGCGGCGGGTAGCCTCGCCCGTCACCAGCGTCTGGCGGGAGCCGGAGGTATCGCCGGAGTCCGGCGCGATCCATGTGTTGTTGCGCTCGTAAACGATATCGTTCCGGTGCAATCCGGTGTTTGTGACCACCACCTGCACCAGCACGGTGCCCAAGCCCTGACCGATACAGGAAGCGCCGGAGTAGATATGTACCTTAGCGTCATCCTCCACGATCAGCTTGCAGCGGCCCCAGTCAGGCAGACCCACGCCCACACCGGCGTTTTTCATGGCGCAGGCAATGCCCACAGGATCGCCGTTTTTCACCGCCTCGTTATAGGCGGGCTTGATGGCCTCCAGCGTCTCCACAAGGCCGGTGGAATCGTCCACGATCTGGCCGTTGGGCAGCACGCCGCCGGGGCGGATGGCGTTGCGGTAGCGGATCTCCCAGGGGGAGATGCCCACCTTCTCCGCCATCTCGTTCATCAGACTCTCGATGCAGAAGCAGGTCTGGGTCACGCCGAAGCCCCGGAAGGCCCCGGCAGGGGGGTTGTTGGTGTAGTAGGCCCAGCCGTCGATCTCATAGGCCTCGTACTGGTAGGGTCCCGCCCCGTGGGTGCAGGCCCGCTCCAGAACCGGCCCGCCCAGGGAGGCATAGGCCCCCGTGTCGGCGATGCACTCCGCCGCCACGCCCTGGATGATGCCGTTCTCGTCGCAGCCCAGAGAGAATTCCATCTCCATGGGGTGCCGCTTGGGGTGGATGAGAAGGCTCTCGGCCCGGCTGAGCTTCACCTTCACAGGGCGCTTGGTGAGATACGCGATGAGGGCGGCATGGTGCTGGACGGTGACGTCCTCCTTCCCGCCGAAGCCCCCGCCCACAAGGCAGTTGCGGACCCTCACCTTCTCCGCCGGGAGACCCAGCATCCCCATGGTCTCGTGCTGGGTGTCGTAGGCGCTCTGGTCCGTGGAGAGGATCATGACCCCATCCCCCTCGGGATAGGCCACGGCGCACTCCGGCTCCAGGAAGGCGTGCTCCGTCCAGGGGGTGGAGAAGCGCCGGGTGATGAGATGCTTTGCCTTGGCCAGCGCCTCGGCGGGATTGCCCCGCTGGATGTGCTTGTGGGCCAGCAGGTTCCCCTCCGGGTGCACCAGGGGCGCGTCCGGCAGCATGGCCTCCCGGGGATCGTGCACAGCGGGCAGGACCTCATAGTCCACCCGGACCCGGGCCTTGGCCTCCGCCAGGATCTCCGGCGTCTCCGCCGCCACCAGGCAGATGGCGTCCCCCAGGTAATGGGTGACATCCCCCACGGCGATCATGGTGTCCCAGTCCTTCTTCAGGTGGCCCACCTTGTTCTTGCCCGGGATGTCCGCCGCCGTAAAGACCCCCACGACGCCGGGCAGGGCCAGGGCCTCCTCCGTGTGGATGGCCAGTACCCGGGCTCTGGGATACTGGCTACGGACGGCGCTGCCGTAGAGCATGCCGTCCAGGTAGATATCATCCGGGTACTGGCCGGTGCCCGTGACCTTCTCCGCCACGTCCACCCGGTGGACCCGGCTGCCCACCTTCCAGTCCGCCGTCTCCTCCGGCAGCTTCCCCTCCCGGAAGCACTTTGCCGCCAGCAGGATGCCGTCGATGATCTTCACATAGCCCGTGCAGCGGCAGATATTGGTTCGGATGGCGAAGGCCGCCTCCTCCCGGGTAGGGTCGGGGTTCGTGTCCAACAGACCCTTGGCGGACATCACCATGCCCGGGATGCAGAAGCCGCACTGAACGGCCCCGGCCTCGCCGAAGGCCCAGGTATAGACTTCCTTCTCCCAGTCCGTAAGGCCCTCCACCGTGACGATGGTCTTCCCCTCCAGCTTGTCGGTCTGGGGGATGCAGGCTCTCGT
>CAKTSC010000361.1 GCA_934597465.1 uncultured Dysosmobacter sp. | reverse complement strand
CAGTACCTCTCCCAGGAGCTCAACGCCCTGGGCATCGGCGTCTGCTACCACACCGTGGTGGGGGACAATCCGGAGCGGCTCCGGGCCGTGCTGGAAACTGCCCGCCGCCGGGCGGATATCCTCATCACCACCGGGGGCCTGGGCCCCACCTACGACGATCTCACGAAGACCGTGGTGGCGGAGAGCTTCGGCCGGAAGCTCGTTTATCACCCGGAGGTCGAGGCCATCATCCGCCGCTTCTTCGAGACCTCCATGCACGTCCCCATGACGGAGAATAATCTCCAGCAGGCCTGGCTGCCGGAGAACTGCACCGTCCTTCCCAATGCCGCCGGCACGGCCCCCGGTTGCGCCTTCGAGGAGGGCGGCATCCACGTCCTGATGCTCCCCGGCCCGCCCCACGAGCTGGAGTGCGTCTTTGAGCGGGAGGCGAAACGCTACCTCCGGGCCCTGAGCCGGGAGGTCATCCGCTTCCACGACATCCGCTCCTTCGGCCTGGGGGAGTCCGCCGTGGAGGATCTCCTCCGCAGCCGCATGGAGCGCATGGTGAACCCCAGCCTTGCCACCTACGCCAAGCCCTCGGAAGTCCGCCTCCGGGCCACCGCCCGGGCGGCTACGGCGGAGGAGGCAGAGCGGATGCTGGCCCCCGTGGTGGAAGAGGTCAAGGCCGTCCTGGGGAACTATGTCTACGGCGTGGACATCCCCAGCCTGCCCGCGGCCTGCCTGGCTCTCCTTAAGGAGAAGGGCCTGACCTTCGCCACGGCGGAGAGCTGCACCGGCGGCCTCCTCTCCCAGGAGATCACGGCCCTGCCCGGCTCCAGCGCCGTCTACCGGGGCGGCGTCGTCAGCTATTGGACGGAGATCAAGGCCAGCGTCCTTGGGGTACCCCAGGACATCCTGGATGCCCATGGCGCCGTCTCCGAGCCCACCGCCCGGGCCATGGCGGAGGGGGCGAGACGCCTCACTGGGGCGGACTTCGCCCTCAGCGTCACCGGCGTGGCCGGGCCGGATCCCGACGAGCGGAATAACCCCGTGGGCCGGGTCTTCGTGGGCCTTGCCGCCCCGGACGGCACCTACTGCCGCCATCTGGAGCTGGGCCGCCGCCAGCGCGCCCGCATCCGGGATCTCGCCGCCAACCACGCATTCGACCTTTTGAGAAGATACCTCACCGGCCTCCCGGTGGAGGGATAAGAGCGAACCCCCAAACCGCCAGGCAGCCCCGCTGTCCGGCGGTTTTCCCATCCCTGCCCCGCCAGACTGCCGCAAAAAACCAACTCCGTTGGTTCCTGCAAACCTCCACCCCTGCGTAGGGGCGGCCCTATGTGGCCGCCCGCTCCCCCGTCCTTCGTCTCCCCCGTCATTCTCCATTCTCAATTCTCAATTATCAATTCTCCACTCCCTCATCTCTCCCTAAAAATTTTCCGCAAACCCTATGCAGCCAGCTCATTGGTTTTCCGTACTCCCCCTGATAGAATGAAAAAAGAAGCCGGAAACCGTTTCAAACCGTCGGAAAACGGTGGGGGCTGACGCCTTCCGCCCGCTTTCCGGAAACCGGCGCGGCAAAGGGATCTTCCCCGCGGGAGGGGATGGATACCGGAGATCGGCTCGATCCCGGAATATGATGAAGGAGAGTAGAACCATGGATGAGAACAGAATGCCGCAGGAGACCAGAGAGCCTGTCGGGGCAGAGGGAACCCCGCTGACCCCGGAGCCCGCCCCCGTAACCCCCGCAGCCCCGGAAGCCCCGGCGGAACCCGCCCCTGCCCCCGCAGCCCCGGAAACCTCAGCGGAACCCACCCCCGCCGCGCCCCAGGGCGGCGCTTCGGTGAAGGACAAGCTGGCCCAGATGCCCCCAAGGAAGCGGCGGATGCTGCTGGGCGGCGGTGCCGTGGTGCTGGTGCTGCTGGTGGTGCTCCTGGTGGCCGGACGGCAGAGCAAGCTGGAGAAGATCCAGTCCTACAT
>CAKTSC010000360.1 GCA_934597465.1 uncultured Dysosmobacter sp. | reverse complement strand
TCGCCTGGCTGGCCCTCTTCCTTCTCTGCTTCGGCATTGCCTCGATCGACTATTTCGGCGGCCGCCCGGAGTTCTGGGATACCCTCTCCCGGACGCAGCTCTCCACGGACGAGGCCTACCTGGCCTTTGGCCGCAGCCGCGTTCTGGCGAACCTTTACCAGAGCGCCGCCGTCTTCGCCCTGGGGGCCTGCCTGGGTCTCTCCACCCTGCCCTTTGACGAGACCTGGACGCGGCTCCGCGCCCTCTCCTGGCTCCATTTCCCTGTGACCTGTCTCTGCGCCGTGGCGGCCCTCTGGTTCGTGGCGGACAGCCCCTGGGCGGCGGCGGGCATCGGGGCCCTCGGCTACCTCGCGGTCTTTCTCTGCCGCTGGCTCTGCTGGTATGGGGAAGTCCTGGATATCCGCCGCAAGCTCTGCCTGCCGGAGGCCCCGCCCAGCCCCCTCCGCTGGCGGGAGACCCTGCCCTACCTCCCGGCGGCGGCGCTGCTGGGCATCGCCCTGCCCCTCCTGGCAAGGCTTGCCGACCCGGTGGACGTTCCGGTCTTCTCCGGTGTCCTCTACCCCTTCCTTCTCCTCCCGGTGGGCTCCTTCGCCGCCGGGATGGCTCTGGGGAAGCACCGGGGCTTCTGCCCCCTCTTCCCCCTGGCCTGCGTTCTCTGCTACCTCCCAATGCTGTGGATCCTTTTCAATTTTTCCGCGTTTTTTCACCTTTTCCTCACGCTTTTCCCCGCTTTTCTCGGAAATCTGCTGGGCGCGATCCTCCGGATGAGATCCGCAAAATAAGGAAAATTTTCAGAAAAACCGGGAACAAATCCGCCTCCTTTTCCGTCAAAACGGGTAAAAGGAGGCGGATATTTTATGCGGCATCTGAGAGCCCTCCCGGCCCTGCTGCTGGCCCTGACCCTGTCCCTCGCCCTGACTGCCTGCGGCGCGGCCCCGGATGCGGCGGCCTCCGGCAGCCGGAATTTGCCGGATATTTCCGGTGCCAACACCCTGCCCCAGACCCTTGCGCTGCCGCCCGTGGAGCTCCCGCCCCTCCGCCTGACCCTGGTGGACGGAGCCGGGACGGACACCCTCCTCCTGGCGGGTGAGACCGCTGGGGAGGTCTACACCGTCCCCACGGAGGCCCTCCCCCTGACCCTGGACGGCGAGCCCGCCGACCCCTCGGTTTTGGAGGACGGCATGCCCCTGACCGTCTACTATACCGGCATTGAGGAAAGCTTCCCCGCCCGCCTGTGCATCACGGCCGTGGAGGCCTACAGTCTTGGCACAGCGGGGAATCCCGGCGGGGGCTTCTATGACCTCTGCGGTCTTTACCTGAAAGTCCTCTCCGACCTGGCCAGCGGCGGCGAGGAGACCGTGGCCGTGGATCTGAGCCAGGCCCCCGGCGGCCTGACGGAGGGGGAGAAGGCCGCCGTCGCCTGGCGCTTCCGGGAGCTCTGCGGCACGGGACTGGCGGATCCGGAAAGCGCCGCCCCCGGTACCGCTCTCTTCACCGTCCGGGCTGCCGCCGGGGCGGAGGGGGAGGTCTACTCCCTCCCGGTGCTGCGGTTCGACGCGGAGCGGAGCCGGATCCCCACGGTACCGGACACCGGACTGCCCGCCGAAGCCCGCATCCTCCGGGACTGCTTCGCCGTTTGGCCGGAGTTTGGAACCTGGAGCGGCTACCGGGTGGGGGAGGAGATCCTGGCCTGCGGCTGAGAGAGCCGCCGCAAGGAGCGTGCCCATCCGTTCAGGCAAGTCCCTGCCGTCTTGTATGGGGAGACCGTTAGATCCGTTGGCAGGATCGGATCCCTGTCATTCCGAGAAGGCCGGAGGCCGGCGTGGGAATCCGTCCAGTGTCTGCCGAGGGAGTTCCGACTTGCGGAAACGGGTTTGCGGTGCGGGAGCTCGGATCTGAAATGTGTTGAAATCGGTTATTATAATAGTCAAAAAGGATAAAATATTGAATTATCTTAAGGAGGATGCT
>CAKTSC010000359.1 GCA_934597465.1 uncultured Dysosmobacter sp. | reverse complement strand
GAGGTGGACTTCATCATCGACATCGGCGGCCAGGACATGAAGTGCTTCCAGATCCGCCAGGGGGCCATCAGCAACATCTTCCTCAACGAAGCCTGCTCCTCCGGCTGCGGCAGCTTCCTGCAGACCTTCGCCCACGCCCTGGGCTATGAGGTGAAGGATTTCGCCCGTCTGGGCCTCTTTGCCGACCGTCCGGTGGACTTGGGCAGCCGCTGCACCGTCTTCATGAACTCCAGCGTCAAGCAGGCCCAGAAGGACGGGGCCAGCATCGAGAATATCTCCGCGGGCCTCTCCATCAGCGTGGTGAAAAACGCCCTCTACAAGGTCATCCGGGCCTCCTCGGCGGAGGAGCTGGGCCGCCACGTGGTGGTGCAGGGGGGCACCTTCTATAATGAGGCCGTCCTCCGGGCCTTTGAGAAGGAGATGGGCGTGGAGGTCATCCGCCCGGACATCGCGGGCCTCATGGGCGCCTACGGCGCGGCCCTCTACGGGAAGGGCAAGGCGAGACCCGGTCAGCAGAGCGCCCTCCTCACGGCGGAGGAGCTGGCGGCCTTCCATCAGGAGACGGAGAGCAAGCTCTGCCAGGGCTGCGGCAACCACTGCCAGCTCACGGTCAACACCTTCGCGGACGGGGCCAGGCTCATCAGCGGCAACCGCTGCGAAAAGCCCGTCACCGGCAAGAGCGAGGACGGGGAGCGCAACCTCTGCGCCTACAAGCAGAAGCTCCTCCTCTCCTACAAGCCCGGCGAGAACCGCCGGGGCAGGATCGGCCTCCCCTTGGTCTTGGGCTTCTGGGAGCTCTACCCCTTCTGGCACGCCTTCTTCACGAACCTTGGCTTCGCCGTCTACCACAGCCCCCTCTCCACCCGGGAGCTTTACCTCAAGGGCCAGGGCACCATCCCCAGCGACACCGCCTGCTTCCCGGCGAAGCTGGCCCACGGCCACATCGCCTTCCTCTCAAAGCTGGGCCTGGATGCCATCTTCTACCCCTGCATGAGCTACAACATCGACGAGGGCAAGGGCCAGAACCACTATAACTGCCCCGTCGTCGCCTACTACCCGGAAGTCCTGGCAGGCAACTGCCCGGAGCTCACCGGCACGAAATTCATCTACGACTATCTTGGCATCCACAACCGCCCCGCCTTTGAAAAGCGGATGGAGGAGATCCTGAACCGGGAGTTCGGCGGCATCTCCCGCCGGGAGATCCGGGCCGCCGCCGACGCCGCCTACCGGGAGTACGCCCGCCACATGGCGGAGATCCGCACCCAGGGCCAGCGGATCCTGGAGCGGGCCCGGGCCGAGGGGCGGCGGATCATCGTTCTCGCGGGCCGTCCCTACCACATGGACCCCGAGGTGAACCACGGCATCGACGCCCTCATCGCCCAGACCGGGGCCGCCGTGGTGACGGAGGATTCCGTCTCCCATCTCGTGGAGCCCTTCCCGACAACGGTCCTGAACCAGTGGACCTATCACGCCCGGCTCTACGCCGCCGCCAAGTACTGCTGCCAGCACCCGGACTGCGATCTTGTGCAGTTGGTGAGCTTCGGCTGCGGCGTGGACGCCATCACCACCGATGAGACCCGGGAGATCCTGGAGCAGGGCGGCAAGCTCTACACCCAGTTAAAGATCGACGAGATCACCAACCTCGGCGCGGTCCGCATCCGCCTGCGGAGCCTCTTCGCCGCTCTGGAAGAGCGGGAGGAGGAAGGAAAGGAGACCTGAGCATGGAAGGCAATTACCCCCGGTTCACCCCGGAGATGAAGAAGACCCACAAAATTCTGATCCCCAACATGGCCCCCGTCCAGTTTCGCATCCTGGCGGCGGCCATGGAGCACCAGGGCTACCAGGTGGAGCTGCTGGAAAACTGCGGCAGCCAGGTGGCGGAGCTGGGGCTCAAGTACGTCCATAACGACACCTGCTACCCGGCCCTTCTCGTCATCGGCCAGTTCCTGGACGCCCTGAACTCCGGCAAGTACGA
>CAKTSC010000358.1 GCA_934597465.1 uncultured Dysosmobacter sp. | reverse complement strand
AGGGCCGTCAGGATGGCGAGCAGGGTATTGTACCGCTCCACCCGGAGGCCCGTGGCCCGGGCGAAGCTCTCGTCAAAGGTGACGGCGAAGAGCTTGTGGTAGAAGAGCACGAAGAGGCCCAGCACGGCGATGCTGAGGCCCACGCTGAGGAGTACGTCCTCCCTCGTCATGGCCAGGACGGAGCCGAACATGTAGTTGTCCACGTCCGTTGTCATGCCGGTGGTAAGGGAGATCACCATGATGCCGATGGCGAGAGCCGAGGCGCTCATCACCGCCACGGCGGCGTCGTTGTTCCAGCGGGGGCGGCTGGCCATCCGCAGCAGGAGGAAGGCCGCCAGGATCACCACCGGGATGGAAAACCAGAGGGGCGTGAAGCCCAGGGCCACGGCGATGGCCAAGGCCCCGAAGGACACGTGGGAGAGCCCGTCCCCGATCATGGAGTAGCGCTTCAAGACCAGAGACACCCCCAAAAGGGCGCAGCAGAGGCTCACGAGAACCCCCGCCAGCAGCGCCCGCTGCATGAAGGGGAAGGAGAACATCCGGAGAATACTCATACCGTCCCCTCCTCCCGGAAGCGCCGTCCCTCCGGTGAGCGGAGGTAGTCCTCCGCCGAACCGCAGAAGAAGCTCCTGCGCCCGATGTGCAGCACCGTCCTGGCATGGGAAAGGGCGGCCCGGAGGTCGTGGGTCACCATGACCACGGCCATGCCCTCCTTCCCATTGAGGTAGTCCAGGGTCTTGTAGAGATCCTGGGCCGCCGCCGGATCCAGCCCCGTGATGGGCTCGTCCAGGATCAGGAGCCGGGAGGCGGCGCAGAGTGCCCGCGCCAGCAGCACCCGCTGCTGCTGGCCGCCGGAGAGTTCCCGGTAGCAGCGATCCTTCAGCTCCAGCACCCCCAGCTTGCCGAGATTCATCAGCGCCTGGGATTTCTGGGCCGGGGTGTAGAAGAAGTGGAAGCCCTTCTGGTTGAGGCAGCCGGAGAGGGCCACCTCATAGACCGTGGCGGGGAAGTCCTTCTGGGCCTGGGTCTGCTGGGGGAGATAGCCCACCGCCCCCCGGCGGAGCTCCTCGGAGCGGCGGATGGTGCCGTGCATGGGCGGGAGCAGGCCCAGCAGGGCCTTCATCAGGGTGGACTTGCCGGAGCCGTTCTCCCCCACCACGCACAGGGAATCCCCCTGGCGGATGGTGAGATCCAGCCCCGTCAGCAGGGCGCGGCCCTCATAGCCCAGGGAGACATCCTCGCAGCGGAGCAGCACGTCCTCCGGCAGCTCAGGCCTCGTCATGCGGCTTCCTCCCCTCGGTGCAGGCGTCGCAGAGGCCGTTCAGCACGGTCTTGCGGGGGTCGATGGTGAAATGGTGCTCCCGCTCCAGATGCTCATAGAGGGCGGAGAGCTGGCCGCAGTCCGCGTGGAGCACCCGCCCGCAGTTCTCGCAGCGGAGCAGGAAGCAGTTGCGCTTCCCCTCCCCGCCGTCGCAGTAGCGGTAGCAGGCCCCCTCCTCGGTGGTGACCTTGTGGACGAAGCCCTGGCTCTCCAGCCGCTCCAGCTGGCGGTAGACGGTGGCAAGGCCCACCGGGGAGCCCTGGGCGCGCAGCTCCTCGGAAAGGGCGGCAGCGCTCAGCGCCTCTCCCCCTCCCCGGGCCAGACAGTCCAGAATGGCCCGCTGCTGCTTGGTATGGTACGGCATGCTATCCCTCCTCCGCCCGCCGGGTGGAATTTGAAAATAAGAATCATTTTCAGATTATAGCCCCCAAACGGAAAAAGTCAACCCCCACGCATGCTCTTCCTTTCTTTCATTTCTTTGAAATTCTCCCGCCGCCGGTTGCAAAACGGGGCGGAATCATGTATCCTGTAAGGAAGCCGGGCGGTGCCCGGCGGCATGGAAAAGAAATGAGAAAGAGGTCGAGAACCGATGGATCGTAAAAAGGTATCCCTGGTCATCATGGCGGCGGGACTGGGCTCCCGCTACGGCGGCAGCAAGCAGGTGGACGGCATCGGCCCCGGCGGCGAGAT
>CAKTSC010000357.1 GCA_934597465.1 uncultured Dysosmobacter sp. | reverse complement strand
CGGGAGAAGAACCCCGACGCCGCCATCATCACCACCCCCTGGGACGAGCTGGACGGCAAGACCATCCTCCGGGCCATTGAGAAGGTGTCTCTCGCCGACGAGCTGCTGGCCAAGATGCGCGCCGAGCACGAGGCCGAGGAAGCTGAGCACCATCACCACCATCACCATGACGAGGACGAGCACGAGCATCACCATCACCACGACCATGATGAGGATGAGTGCGACGATCCCGACTGCGCCTGCCACCATCATCATGACGATGAGGATGACCACGACCACGAGCACCATCACCACCACGACCACGAGCACGGGGAGCATGAGCACCACCATCACCACGACCACGATGAGGACGAGTGCGGCGATCCCGACTGCTGCTGCCACGGCCATCACCACCATCACCACGCCGACGAGGTCTTCACCTCCTGGGGCGTGGAGACGCCCAAGACCTTCACCGCCCAGGGCATCGAGCACATCCTGGAGGAGCTGGACTCCGGCGAGTACGGCAAGATCCTCCGGGCCAAGGGCATCGTGAACGGCGAGGGCGGCTGGCTGGAGTTCGACTACGTCCCCGAGGAGCACGACGTCCGCCCCGGCCATCCGGATTACACCGGCCGCCTCTGCGTCATCGGCGCCGAGCTGAAGGAGGACGCCCTGAAGGCCCTCTTCGGCGTCTGAGACGCGAATCTGTAAAGGGAAAAGGTTTTACAGCGTATGGATATTCCTGTTTATCTCGTGGTCGGCTTCCTGGACGGCGGCAAGACCAACTTCATCAACGGCATCCTGGAGGACGGCTTCGCCAGGAAAGACCGCACCCTGCTTCTCTGCTGCGAGGAGGGAGACGAGGAGTATACGGAGAAGTTCCTGAAAAACGTCACCGTGGTCACGGTGGAGGATCAGGCGCAGCTCACCTGCTCCTTCCTGAAGGAATGCGAGAAGAAGTACCGCCCCCGTCAGATCCTCATCGAGTACAACGGCATGTGGCCCCTGACGCCCCTCTATGAGAACGTCCTCCCCGCCAACTGGGTGCTCTACCAGATCATGTGCTTCGTGGAGGGCGGCAGCTTCGACCTCTACGCCCGGAACATGGGCCAGCTGATGATGGAGAAGATCACCCAGGCCGACCTCATCGTCTTCAACCGCTGCACCCCCGAGATCCGGGACGCCCTGCGCAAGCGGAACCTCCGCATGGTGAACCGCCGGGCGGAGATCTACCTGGAGATGGAGGACGGCTCCAGCGAGGACTACAACAACGGCGACACCTGCCCCTTCGACCTGACGCCGGAGGTGCTGGACATCCCGGACGAGGACTTCGGCATCTGGTATGTGGACGTGATGGATCACCCGGAGCGCTACGCCGGGCACCTTGTCCACATGAAGCTGGTGATGTGCCACTCCAAGAAGTACCCCGGCATCGACTGCCCCGGCCGCTTCGCCATGGTCTGCTGCGAGAACGATGTCCAGTTCCTGGGCATCATCGCCCGGGGCGAAGGGATGGATCAGTACAAGAACCACGACTGGATCGAGGTCACCGGCCGCATGGCCGTGGAGACCCACCCCGCCTACCAGGGCAAGGGCCCGGTGCTGAACGTGGTGGCCATCGGCCCCTGCGAGAAGCCCGCGCAGGAGGTCGTCACCTTCTGACCCCCCCACAATCAAACCGCCTGCGGGAGCGGAGACCTCCGCCGGGAAAGCGCCCCGGCGGGATCCCCGCTCCCGTCCCGCTATTGGAAGGAGACGCCGCCCATGGAAAGTAAGCTCATCCGCAGAAAATGGTTCCTCTACCTGACGGAGTTCTTCGCCGGAATGTCCGTCATGGCGGTGGAGC
Organism: uncultured Dysosmobacter sp.; assembly: GCA_934597465.1. Taxonomy (GTDB): domain Bacteria; phylum Bacillota; class Clostridia; order Oscillospirales; family Oscillospiraceae; genus Oscillibacter. The sequence goes on along the minus strand of CAKTSC010000357.1, from coordinate 189 downwards.
TGGGCGCCAGCCGCCTGATGGCCCCCTACTTCAGCTCCTCCCAGATCGTCTGGACGGTCATCATCGGCGTCATCATGATCGCCATGGCCATCGGCAACGTCTGGGGCGGCAAGCTGGCGGACAAGGCCAAGTCCCCCGACCGGCTCTACCGCCGCCTGATCCTCGCCGCCATCTGGATCGCCCTGATCC
>CAKTSC010000356.1 GCA_934597465.1 uncultured Dysosmobacter sp. | reverse complement strand
CACCAGCACCGCCTTGATGGAGTGCATCCGGTTCTCCGCCTCGTCGAAGACCACGCTGTGCTTGCCCCGGAAGACCCCGTCCGTCACTTCCCGGATGTCGATGCCCTTCTCCCGCCAGTCCTGGGCCATCTTCGTCTCGAAATCGTGGAAGGAGGGGAGACAGTGGAGGTAAAGGACATCCGGATTTCCGGTCTTCTCCAGAACCCCCTCATCCACCCGGTAGGGGGAGAGCATGGCCGCCCGCTCCGCCATCTTGTCCTCCTCGCCCATGGAGGCCCAGATGTCCCCGTAGATGACGTCGGCGTCCTTCACGTCCTCCAGACTGTCGGAGATCTCGATGAGCCCGCCGTTTCGCCGCGCCTCGGTGAAGGCTGCGTCCCGGATGGCGGGATCCACCTCCCGGCAGAGCTTCTCCGGCCCGATGGCGGTGAAGCGCATGCCCATCTTGGCCGCGCCGATCATCCAGGCGTAGCACATGTTGTTGCGCACGTCCCCGGGGAAGGCCACCTTCACCTCCCGCAAAGGCTTTTTGCAGTGCTCCTCAATGGTCATCATGTCCGCCAGGATCTGGGTGGGATGGTCGGCGTCGGTGAGGCCGTTCCACACCGGCACGCCGCTCCATTTGGCCAGGTTCTCCACCACGCTCTGCTCATAGCCCCGGTACTCGATGCCGTCAAAGAAGCGCCCCAGCACCTTCGCGCTGTCCTCCAGGCTCTCCTTCTTGCCCATCTGGGAGCTCCCCGCGTCCAGGTAGGTCACGTGGGCCCCCTCCTGGGTGGCCGCCACCTCGAAGGAGCAGCGGGTGCGGGTGGAGGTCTTCTCAAAGAGCAGCACGATGTGCTTGCCCCGCAGGGTGGGGGCGTGGATGCCGCAGCGCCGCTTGCGCTTCAGGTCGTGGCCCAGATCCAGGAGATAGCGGATCTCCTCCGGGGTGAAATCCTGGAGTGTCAGAAAGCTCCGGCCTTTCAGATTGACTGCCATAAAGTCTTCTCCTTTCGGATGCTGAAATTTCTTGTTTTCCCGCCGGCAGGCAGGGGAGACCCCCTCAGAGATCCTCCCGCCGGAAGGGCATGCTCATGCAGCGGGGCCCGCCCCGCCCCCGGGAGAGCTCGGCGGAGGGGATCACATGGAGCTTCACCCCCTGCTCCTCCAGGGCCTCGTTGGTCACGTGGTTCCGGGAGTAGACCACCACCTCCCCCGGGGCGATGGCCAGGGTGTTGGAGCCGTCGCTCCACTGCTCCCGGGCGGCGTCGATGCCGCTGCCCCGGCCGCAGGGGATGAGGGTCACGCTGTCCAGCTGGAGGTGCCGCTTCAGGATCTCCTCCAGCCGCCCGTCCTCCTGCCGGATGCGCACCTTCCGCTCCCCGTCCAGCTCCATCACGTAGACGGTGATGTCCGCGAGGATGTTGGGGTGGACGGTGAACTTGTCCCGGTCTACCATGGTGAAGACCGTGTCCAGATGCATGAAGGAGCGGCTCTTGGGGATGCTCACCGCCAGCACCTTCCGGAAGGTGGGGCTCTCCCGCAGCACCGTCTCCGCCAGGGCGTCGATGGAGTCCTCCCGGGTGCGCTCCGAGATGCCCACCGCCAGCACCTCCGGCGAGAGCACCAGGATGTCCCCGCCCTCCAGAGAGCTGGTCTCCCCCCGGTCGTACCAGCGGGGCACGTCCTTGTATTTCGGGTGGTGCTCAAAGATGAACTTCCCGAAGAGGGTCTCCCGGTTCCGGGTCACGGTGTGCATCCGGTGCAGGGACACGCCCCCGCCGATGCAGGCGAAGGGATCCCGGGTGAAGTAGAGGTTGGGCAGGGGATCCACGGCGAAGGGGTAGTCCTCCTCCCCGGCGGCGGTGAAGTCCGCCAGCTTCCCGCCCCGGCGCAGCTGGCTCTTCCGGATGCCCGCCATGCACTGCTCCACGAGAGCCTTGTCCTCCAGCGGGGCCAGGAAGTCCTCCAGCGCCCGGCGCTGCCGCTCCTCGGTGACGCCGCCCTCCGTCAGGAATTCCGAGACGAAGCGCTG
>CAKTSC010000355.1 GCA_934597465.1 uncultured Dysosmobacter sp. | reverse complement strand
GTGGTGGCGCCCACGATCTGGGCGATGATGCTGACGGTGCCCTTCTCGGGGTCATAGTCATGGATGGTCAGGGGGATGCGCTCGCCGTTCTCATCCACCCGGAGGATGATGAACTGGCCGGGCTGGGCCTTCTTCGCCACCAGGGGGGCCTCGATCTCAAAGAGCACCACCGTGGGCTTCAGGGCTTCCTTTCTCACAATGCGAAACATCCGTTTTTTACCTCTTTTCGGCGTTTTTACTGGGGGTTCGCTGGGAACTTTTGAGCCACATACAAAGGCTATTGTATCATCCCGGGCGGGCCTCGTCAATCGCTTTGGGCGGGCTTTCCGGATTTTCCCGGAAATTTGCGTCAGTTTCCCGCCACGCTCCGGAGCGTGACCTGGCGGCCGTGGGTCTCCACCAGGCCCTCCTCCCGCATCTTCTTCAGCTCCCGCATCATGGCGCTGCGGTCGGTGGCGATGTAATCCGCCAGGGTCGCCAGGGTGAACGGCAGGGTGAAGCGGGGGCTGCCCGCCCTGTCCGAGAGCTGCTGGAAGCAGCACAGGAGCTTCTCCCGGATCGTCCGGCGGGAGAGGACGTCCACCCGCTGGCTGAGGGCCTGGGCCTTCTCCGAAATGAGACGGAGCATGTTCTGCACCAGGAGGCTGTGGTGGAGGCAGGCGTTCTCGCAGCGCTTGAGGATCTGGGAGTAGCGGATGTAGACCACCTCGCAGGCGGTGCGGCAGACCACCTCCAGCACATCCTGGCTGCTGCCGGCGAAGGCCAGGGCCTTGCCGAAGACGCCGCCGGGGCCCAGCTCCTCCAAGACCGTGGCGACGCCGTTCTCATCGATGCGGATGAGGGAGGCCGTGCCCCGCTCGATGACGCCCACGGAGTCACTGTCCGCTGAGACGCTGCCGGCGGAGTAGTCGTACATCACCTCATAGGGCCGGAAGCTGCGGTTCACGGCCTGGAAGCAGTCGTACATGGCGAGATAGCTCTCGTAGCTGATGTTCTGAAACAGGGGGCTCTCCTTCAATTCCTCGGGGCTCAGCATGGTGGTCTCCGCCTTTCCTTGTGATGCTCCCCATTCTACTGTCCCTTGGGCAGATTGTAAAGAAGCTGGCGGAAACTTTGCGGGATTTTCATAAATCGTTCACCAATCCGGGCCCGGCTCTGCTATAATGGAAGTAGAAGGAAACGCCGCCCCCGGCGGCGCAACGACGGCTGGAAAGGACGGAACGCCGTGAATATCGCATACTTTCTGACGCCCAAGGGCAGCGTCGCCTATCTCTACGAGGACTGCACCCTCCGCCAGGGGCTGGAGAAGCTCCGCCACCACGGCTACACCGCCATCCCCGTCATCAGCCGGGACGGGCGGTACGTGGGCATCGTGCGGGAGGGGGACTTCCTCTGGCAGCTGATGGGCTCCCTCCGGGAGGGGGAGCAGGAGATCTCCCTGCGGGATCTGGAGCGGCTCCGCATCCGGGACATCGTACACCGCGACCGGCTGCCGGTGTCCATCACCGTCAGCATGGAGGAGCTGCTGTCCTCCGCCGCCACCCAGAACTTCGTGCCGGTGGTGGACGATCTGGGGAGCTTCATCGGCATCGTGACAAGGAAGGACATCCTCTGCTACTTCCTGGATCAGCAGGCGGCGGTGGCACCGGAGAGGGCGGCCATGGCATAGGCAATTTCAAAAAAGGGAGCGCCCGGACGGTGTCCGGGCGCTCCCTTTTTTGGGGGACGTGTCTGCGGGGGATGCTCAGGGCAGGCTGGCCTTCAGGGTCTCCAGGTTCCGGCGCATAAGGGTGAGGTAGGTGGCGCCATTCTCCAAGTCCTGGCGGGAGACATTGTGGCAGCTGTGGAAGAGGGCAGTCCTGGCCCCGGCGGCCTCGGCGATGCTGTCCGCCACCAGGTGGTTGGAGAACTCGATGTAGAAGACCGTGGAGACCCCCTCCCCTTCCACCTTCTCCGTCAGGAAGGCCACGGTGGCGGCGGAGGGCTCCGTCTGGGCGGCGCAGCCGGGGAAGGCGGCGTA
>CAKTSC010000354.1 GCA_934597465.1 uncultured Dysosmobacter sp. | reverse complement strand
GCGATGCCGTAGTCCGTGCCGTGGTTCAGGGTCAGGGAGGAGGTCCAGTTGGACCGGTCGCGGTTCAGCACCCGGGCGGACTCCAGGTCAAAGCTCCGGTGCTTCTCCCGCAGGCCCAGCATCTCCCGGTAGCGCGCGTTCTCGTCGAGAGCCGTCTGGGCGTCCCGGACATCGGACTTCATCTCCGCGATCTGGCGCTTCAGCTCCTCGTTCTCGGCCCGGAGGGCCTTGTTGTCGGCGAAGTAGTCCTGCTTTTCATTGTACCAGTCCGCCACGCTCTGGGCGGCGGAGCGGAAGGGGGACGTGATGACCCCCACCACGTTCCCCAGGGGGGAGGAGGTGCTGCTGACAACGCTCAGCACCGCCAGCGTCACCGCCGCCGCCGCGATGGCCAGCAGCAGCCAGAGGCCGTGTTTTTCCAAAAAGTGCTTCATTGCATGCCTCCCGCGGAGAGATTGAATTGAGAAGAATTGAGAATTGAAAATGGAGAATGGGGTGGTTGGGGGGAGCGGGGCGGATGGGTTTGGGTGGGTGGTTGCGGGGGTTTTGGGATGGGAGATTGGGGGGAGTGCTGCGGTTGGATGGGGTGCGGAGCTCCCGGGGGCTTTTTATTAGAGGATGCTGAGGTCAAATTTTCGGAGCATTTCGGCGAGAAGGGGGATGGGGAGGCCCACGACGTTGGAGTAGTCGCCCTGGATGCCGGCCACCAGCACGGCCCCCAGGCCCTGGATGCCGTAGGCTCCGGCCTTGTCCATGGGCTCGCCGCTTTCGATGTAGCGGCGCAGGCGCTGTTCCGTTGCCGGGAGGAAGCGGACGAAGGTCTCCTCGCTGCGGGTCAGGAGGGTATCCCCCCGGCCCACGGTGACGCCGGTGCAGACGCTGTGCTCCCGGCCCTGGAGGGCCGTCAGCATCTGGAGGGCGTCGGCCTCGTCTTTCGGCTTTCCCAGGCGCGCGCCGTCCAGGAAGACCATGGTATCCGCCGTGACGAAGACCTCGTCGGGGGAGCAGAGGCCCTGGGCCCCGGCGGCCTTCTCCCGGGAGATGTACTCCACCGTTGCCCGGGGGCTGAGGCCCTGGGGCACCCGCTCCTCCACCTGGGGGACGCGGATCTCGAAATCGGAGACTCCCATCTGCCGCAGCAGCTCCTGCCGCCGGGGGGACTGGGAGCAGAGGACAAGCTTTGCCATGACGCCCACCTCAGATCCCGGTGGAGCCGAAGCCGCCCCGGTCGGGGCCGCCCAGGGTCTCCACCTTGACGAAGTGCAGGGGGGGCTGGTTCTCCACGATGCGGAACTGGCAGATCCGGGCTCCCTTGGGGATGGTGACATCCCTCGTGGCGTAGACGGGCATCCGCCACTGGTCGCCGTCGCCCCGGTAGCTGTAATCCACCACGCCCACGGAGTTGGTCTGGAGGATGCCGAAGTTTTTGAAGGTGGAGCTCCGGGGGGCCAGGTGGGCCTCGTAGCCCTCCGGCAGGGCGATGGCCACGCCCAGGGGGATGAGGGTGAAGTCCCCGGCGCGGAGGGTCACTTCCTCCGCCGCGGAGAGGTCGATCCAGTCGGATTTTCCGGCTACGTAGCAGAGCTCTTCCATGTCGTCTGAGAAGTATTTTACCTTGATCGTTTCCATGATAAACCTCTTGTAAAATTGGGAATGGGGGGTAGCCCCGGGATCGGGGCCGGAAGGGCCGGGGGAGCCCGGCGGCTTTGGGGCCCGTGTCGAGGCCGGGAGGGTTCTCCTCACTTTTCGTAGGGCGGGGTGACCACACCCCGCCGTCGGGGGCCGGTTGACCGACCGGGGGTGCCAAGGATGCTTGGCGGCAGGTGGCCCCCGTTGGGGGGCCGGGGTCGTCCCGCCCGTTGGGCGGGGGTGGGAGTGCCGAGGAAGCTCGCGCTCCCCAAGAAAAATTGTCAGGGGGGATGTCGTCGTCACAAGCTCCATATCCTTCGCCTCGTCGCTGCGGATTGCATATCCCTCGAAGACGCCTCCGGCGCCTTCGAGCTCATTCCATCGCAGCTCCTCT
>CAKTSC010000353.1 GCA_934597465.1 uncultured Dysosmobacter sp. | reverse complement strand
GACGGCGACGGCATCCTCACCCACTGCAACGCCGGGCCTCTCGCCACCTCCCGCTACGGCACGGCCCTGGGCCCCATCCTCCTGGGCACCGAGCGGGGCATGACCTTCCACGTCTTCTCCGACGAGACCCGCCCCCTCCTCCAGGGCGCCCGGCTCACCAGCTACGAGCTCTACCGGGCGGGGGTGGACGTGACCCTCATCTGCGACAACATGGCCTCCATCGTCATGAAGAGCGGGAAAGTCCAGGCCTGCTTCGTGGGCTGCGACCGCATCGCCGCCAACGGCGACTTCGCCAATAAGATCGGCACTTCCGGCGTGGCCATCCTGGCCAAGCACTACGGCATCCCCTTCTACACCCTGGGCCCCACCTCCACCATCGACCGGAATTGCCCCGACGGGGCCCACATCCCCATCGAGGAGCGGGATCCCGACGAGATCCGTACCATGTGGTACGAAAAGCCCATGGCCCTCCCCGGCGTCAAGTGCTACAACCCCGCCTTCGACGTGACGGATCATACCCTCCTCACCGGCATCGTCACTGAGAAGGGCATCTGCTATCCCCCCTTCACCGACAGCATCGCCGCCCTCTTCCGGGACGAAGCCTAAGCGAAAACCGACAACGATCCGCAGTATCCGACTGAAATATCACAAGGAGGAATCACAATATGGCCATCAAGGAATCCCCCTCCGCCTGCATCCGGGCCGAGGAAGCCGACATCGCCAAGGCCGTTCTCATGCCCGGCGACCCCCTGCGGGCCCAGTTTGTGGCGGAGCACTACCTGGAAAACCCCGTCTGCTTCAACACCGTCCGGAACATGCTTGGCTACACCGGCACCTATAAGGGCAAGAAGCTCAGCGTCATGGGCCACGGCATGGGCGTCCCCTCCGCCGGGCTCTACGCCTACGAGCTCTACCAGTTCTACGGGGTGGAGAGCATCCTGCGCATCGGCTCCGCCGGCGGCATCGGCGAGAACGTGAAGGTGCGGGACGTGGTGCTGGCCCTGGGAGCCTCCACCAACTCCCACTTTGCCGACCAGTACCGCTTCCCCGGCCAGCTCTGCGCCACGGCGGACTACGGATTGCTGAAGGACGCCGCCGAGGCGGCGGAAAAACTGGGCATCCGGGCGGATGTGGGCCAGGTCTTCACCGCCGACCAGTTCTATAACGACAACCCCGACGCCGCCGCCACCTACCGCAAGTTCGGCATCCTGGCGGTGGAGATGGAGACCGCCGGCATCTATTGGACGGCCCAGCGCCTGGGCAAGCGGGCCCTCTCCATCCTCACCATCTCCGACCACATCTTCACCGGCGAAGCCCTCTCCGCCCAGGAGCGCCAGGACTCCTTCCACGAAATGATGGAGATCGCCCTGGAGACCGCCTGGAATGCCGTCTGACAAGCGCTTCCCCTTGCTCCCACGCCGGGCCGCTCCGCGGCCCGGCGTCCCCATATCCCCACCTCGTGGCAGGCTGCCGCAAAAGTCAACTCCGTTGGTTTCCGCCCCCTTCACCGTGTAGGGGCGGCCCTCTGTGGCCGCCCGTCCCCCGTCCCCCGCAGGGCCAAGGCCCCCTTGTGCAGCAGGAGCCGTCACGCACCCCCATCCCCATATCATTTTCCACCCCACATCGCACTGCCCCCTCCACTTTCCCCGTGACAAATTCCGGAAACCGTGGTATGCTGGGGGCAGATCGACTGTCAGGAGGCCCCCATGCTGCTGCGGACACTGGACTATGAGGAACAATTTCACTGCCTCGCGGGCCGCTGCCCCCACAGCTGCTGCGTGGGCTGGGAAGTGGTGCTGGACGACCCCCACGCCCAGCGCTACCTGGCCGGGGATGACCCCCTCAGCCGCCGGGCGGCGGAGGTCATGGTCTATGACGAGGAGGAGGACGCCTTCTCCTTCCCCCTCTCCGGCGGGCGCTGCCCCTTTCTGGACAGGGAGAACCTCTGCGAGCTCCACCGGGCCTGGGGGGCGGAGGCCACGCCCCTGACCTGCCAGACCCACCCCCGGTTCACGGAGGAATTCGGCC
>CAKTSC010000352.1 GCA_934597465.1 uncultured Dysosmobacter sp. | reverse complement strand
GGGTGTGACAACTTTACTTTAACTCTTGAGACCCTATCTCTCATATCTTTTTATTCTCTTCTCCAAGATCTATTGTAGGCCTACACCTACCACACCGCCGTCCCCACCGCAAGCGCTTGACGGCGGGGCGGCGGTATGGTATAGTGAGCGTAATCTAAACATAGACAGGAGTTGAAAGGATGTCCATTACCCGCTGACAGCTGGCATAACTACATCGTTTGGCGGCCGCCCAGGGGCGGGCTGCCAGAGTCGTTGTGCCTTTGACGCGGGAAGCATCCTTTCAGCAGCGGGGGCACAGTCTTTTTCTGCCTTTCTCTCGGCTGCGGGATCATTCCCGCGGCCGTTTTTTCATGTGAGAAAGGAGAACGACCATGTCCCTCATTGACGTACAGAACCTGACCTTTGCCTACGACGGCAGCTATGAGAACATCTTCGAGGACGTCAGCTTCCAGATCGACACGGACTGGCGCTTGGGCTTCGTGGGCCGGAACGGCCGGGGCAAGACCACCTTCCTCCGGCTCCTGCTGGGGCAGTACCCCTACCAGGGGAAGATCTCCGCCTCCGTGGACTTCGCCTACTTCCCCTACCTGGTGGAGGAGCCGGAGAAGACCGTGGCGGAGGTGGCGGAGCGCCTGTCCCCCGGCTTCCTGACCTGGGAGCTGGAGCGGGAGCTGGCGGGATTGGAGCTGGGCGGGGAAGTGCTCTCCCGCCCCTATGCCAGCCTCTCCCACGGGGAGCGGACGAAGGTGCTGCTGGCCCTGCTCTTCCTGGGGGAGAACCGCTTCCTCCTCATCGACGAGCCCACCAACCACTTAGACCTTCATGGCCGGGAGGTGCTGAGCCGCTACCTCCGGGGAAAGCAGGGTTATCTCCTGGTTTCCCATGACCGGGCTTTCCTGGATGGCTGCGTGGATCACATCCTGGCCATCAACCGGGTGGACATCACCCTGCAGAAGGGGAACTTCTCCACCTGGTGGGAGAACAGGCAGCGCCTGGATGCCTTTGAGCTTGCTCAGGATCAGCGGCTCCGCAAGGACATCCGCCGCCTGGAGGCTGCCGCCCGGCAGTCCCGGGCCTGGGCGGACAGGGTGGAGGGCGACAAGATCGGCGCCATCGAGCACCGGGAGAGGTACAACGAGTGCGGCGGCCGGGCCTACATCGGTGAGCAGTCCCGCCGGATGCAGCAGCGCCGCAAAAACCTGGAGCGCCGCCAAATGCGGGCCATTGAGGAAAAGTCCGCCCTGCTGAAAAACCGGGAGCGGGAGGAGCCGCTGAAGCTCACCCAGCTGCCCTATCACAAAAAGCGATTGCTGGAGGTGCGGGATCTGGCGGTGGACTACGGGAACGGCCCGGTCTTCCGGGATGTCAGCTTTGCCCTGGAGAGTGGGGAGCGCCTTGCCATCCTGGGCCGTAACGGCAGCGGGAAGTCCAGCATCCTGAAGCTCCTCCGGGGGGAGGAGATCCCCCACAGCGGCCGGGTGGACATCGGCTCCCGGCTCACCGTTTCCTACGTGAGCCAGGATGCCTCCGCGCTCTCCGGCAGTCTCCGGGAACTTGCCGAACGCGCCGGGATCGACCAAAGCCTCTTCCTTACCATCCTGCGGAAGCTGGACTTCTCCCGGAGCCAGTTTGAGAAGGACATCGCGGATCTCAGCAGCGGCCAGAAGAAAAAGGTGCTCCTGGCCCGGAGCCTTTCGGAGCGGGCCCACCTCTTCCTCTGGGATGAGCCCATGAACTTTATCGACGTGATCTCCCGCATCCAGATCGAGGAGCTGCTGGCAGAGTACCGCCCCACCATGATCTTCGTGGAGCACGACCGCCGCTTCTGCGAGAATGTGGCGACCAGGTTCTTGGAGCTCTGAGGAGATCACGCTGAGGGGCCTTCACAGGAACAGCAGCCTCTTCGCGGACGGAAGAAACAGCAGCCCGGCTCCCATGAGCCGGGCTGCTGTTCCTGTCTTTTATGGGGGAAGGAGCTTACTTGGTGCCGAAGATGCGGTCGCCGGCATCGCCCAGGCCGGGGACGATGTAGCCG
>CAKTSC010000351.1 GCA_934597465.1 uncultured Dysosmobacter sp. | reverse complement strand
ATGCAGAGGAGGATGTCGTGGGCCTCGGCGTCCTCCTTCCGGAGGTAGTGGGCGTCGTTGGTGCAGACCATGGGGAGGCCCGTTTCCTGGTGAATACGGAGGATGCCACGGTTCACCTCCGCCTGGTCGGGGATGCCGTGATCCTGGAGTTCCAGGTAGAAGTGATCCTCCCCGAAGATCTCCGCCAGGGTCAGGGCATAGGCCTTGGCATTCTCATACTCTCCGTTCCGGAGCCGCCGGGGGATCTCCCCCGCAAGGCACGCAGAGAGGGCGATGAGACCCCGGGAGTACTGCCGCAGGAGCTCCAGGTCGATGCGGGGCTTGATGTAGAAGCCCTCCGTCCAGGCCATGGAGACCAGGTATGAGAGGTTGCGGTAGCCCTCCTCATTCTCGCAGAGGAGGACAAGGTGGCGGCTCTCGGCGTCGAACTCGTGGACTTTGTCGAAGCGGGACCGGCCCTGGGGGGTCACGTAGACCTCGCAGCCGATGATGGGCTTGACGCCCTCGGCAAGGCAGGCCCGGTAGAAGTCCACCGCGCCGTACATCACCCCGTGGTCGGTGATGGCGCAGGCGCTCTGGCCCAGTTCCTTCACCACCTTCGGCAGCTCCCGGATGCGGCAGGCGCCGTCCAGCAGGCTGTACTCCGTATGCACATGTAAATGGACGAAGGCCATGGCCGTCTCCTCTCCTCCCGCCGGGCGGGATGGGTGAAAGTTCGTTGATATCATCAGGTGGCAAGGTTTATTCCTTGTCAGATATTCTGCCATCGACAGGCTTGCCGCAGTCGGGGCAGAAGCGGGGCAGGCGGCCGGGGATGCGGCCACCCGCCATCAGGGACGCCCCGCAGTGGGGACAGCGGAGCGCCGCGAAGGCCACGCCCAGCCCCGCCAAAACGCCCAGGAGCCCCAGGACTGCCAGCGCCGCCAGGAGGGACGGAAAGTCCCGCTCCTGCCAGAGGGTGCTCTGGCAGGCAAAATAAATCACAACCGCCAGGCCAAGGCCGCCATAGAACAGGATGTTCGTGAGCCGCAGGGCCTTCCCCAGAGAGATCGGTGTTCTTTTTCTCACAGCGCTCCCCCCTGTCATATTCAACATCAAAACGTGTGAAGTGGTTTCCCTTTTCATCCTTTCGGTTTATTGGGTCAGAAGCTTCTCCGTGATCTCCACCGCTGCGGCGAAGCTCCCGTCCTGGTAACGGTCAGCTCTTTTCCTCCGTTCGGTGTTCATTCTTGCTTCCTCTCTTTCTCTGCCCGGCGCAGAATGCGCCAGAGAAGGATCGCGTCGATGGTATCCAGCACAAAAAGAAGCGACAGTACGATGTGCCGCTTCCTCACGGCGATGCCCGCCTTCCCCGCCGCCCGGATGGCCGCCAGCTGGTAGGCGCTGGAGCTAAGGACCGGGAGGTAGGTGGCAAGGGCCGCCAGCGGCAGCACCGTCACAAGGCCCAGCTGCAGCCCCGGCACCACGAAAAAGGCCCCGCCCACCAGGAGCCAAAGGACAAAATTCGTGAGAAAATAGGGAATCTCCAGGAGCTTCCACCCCAGGGCCAGGCGGCAGAGGGGCATGGCCCCCTCCCTGCCCGCAAGGCGCGAAGCAAGGACGATATGGACAACGCACAGCAGGCCGCAGAGCACCGTCAGGGGCAGGGTGCCGTGGAAAACCAGGTCCAGGCTCTCCCGGGAAATGAAGCTGTATACGGCGCAGCCAACCATGCCATAGGTGCAGAGCAGGGTGGCTGCCGCCAGGATGCGGGCTGTCTTCATGTTCATTCCTCCACGCTCTTTGCCAGCTCCATCAGCTTGCGGAGGCGATGGTTGAGGCAGGATTTCGTCACCGGAGGATCGAACTCCTCCGCCAGCTCGCTGAGGGGAAGCTCCGGGTTTTCCAGGCGGAGGGCCGCCGTCAGCTGGAGCTTATCCGGCAGCTGGGCCAGGAGGCCCGCCCGCTGAAGGGTGCGGATGGCCTCCAGCTGCTCCTGGGCGGCCTCCACCACCTTGTCAAGGTTGGCGCTGTCGCAGTTCAGGCGGCGGTTGACGCTGTTGCG
>CAKTSC010000350.1 GCA_934597465.1 uncultured Dysosmobacter sp. | reverse complement strand
CCTTTATCCCCCCCCGCCCTCCGACGGGAAAGGAGGTCCCCATGCGGAACACGAAAGCCCTCATCGCCGATGCCTTCGCCCAGCTCCTGGAGGAGAAGCCCTACCGCCGCATCACCGTCCGGGACATCGTGGAGCGCTGCGGCGTCAACCGCAACACCTTCTACCGCTACTATCAGGACATCCCCTCCCTCCTCCAGGCCCTGGTCCAGGAGAAGGGGGACTGGCTCATTGAGAACTACTGCCGCCGGGGCCAGCCCATGCACTGCATCCGCCCCCTGATCCAGTACAGCCTGGAGCACCGCAGGGCCGTCCTCCACGTCTACCGCTCCCTCCCCCGGGAGGAGTTCCAGACCGGCCTTGCCCGTATCGCGGAGTACCTGGTGGAGGGGGCTACTTCCAGAAGGCCCAGGCGGGGCTCTCCATCCCGCCGGAGGATCGTGCCCGCCTCTCCCACTTCTACCAGTGCGCCATGGTGGGCGAGTCCCTGGACTGGCTGGAAGGCGGCATGGAAGGCGACCTCCTGCGGGAGGCGGAGTTCCTCTGCCGCCTGATGGAGCAGAGCGGCCAGCAGGCCCTGCTGCTGGGCGGGCCCCGGGAAGAAGACGGCCCCGGGATCCCCTGAAACGCCAAAACGGCGCTTCCCTCTCAAAGGGAAGCGCCGTTTCCGTTCCTCAAATTCCCACGGCGGCCCGGAAGGGCAAAGAGAGAATGGATGGAAGTGACCGGATCAAGATAGAGAGGCATGGCCTTCCGGGCCGCCGGAACGGGACGTTACTTCCCCGCCCGGGCGGCCTTCTCCGCCTGGCGCTCCGCCCAGAGGCGCTCGGCCTCCGGCTTCCAGCAGGCGGCGTAGCCGTCGCACTTGGCGCACAGGTGCTCCGCCGTCTCCGGGGACTGGGGATCCGTGGAGTGAGCGCCGGTCTCCGCCACCATGGCCCGGAGCTTCTCGGGGTTCTCCAGCATGGGGCAGGGGCGCATCATGTTGTCGTTGAAGGGCATGTTGTCGTGGTAAGCCATGAAGATGGGGCTCTGTAGGGCCTCCAGCAGGCTCACCTCCCGGATGTTGGCGTTGGAGTAGTGGATGAAGACGCAGGGATCCACATCGCCGTTGGCGTTGATGTGGAGATACCGCCGCCCGCCCGCGATGCAGCCGCCCACATACTCCGCGTCGTTCTGGAAGTCCATGGCGAAGAGGGGCTTCTCCGCCCGGAGCTTGCGGATCCGGCGGTAGACCGTCTCCCGCTGCTGCGGCGTCGGCAGCAGCTCCGGCGCGGCGTCGTTGCCCACGGGCATGTAGTGGAAGTACCAGATGAAGTAGGCCCCCATCCGGATGAGCTGGTCGTAGTACTCCTCCGAGGTGATGGAGTCGTAGTTGGCGCTGGTGTAGCAGGAGGAGATGCCGTAGAGGAGCTTCCGCTCATGCAGCAGCTCCATGGCGCGGATCACCTTCCGGTAAGTCCCCTGGCCCCGGCGGCCGTCGGTGGCGGCCTCGTCCCCCTCCAGGGAGATGGCGGGCACAAAGTTCTTCACCCGCAGCATCTCGTCGGCGAAGGCCTCGTCGATGAGGGTGGCGTTGGTGAAGCAGAGGAAGATACAGTCGTCATGCTTCTCGCAGAGCCGGATGAGATCCTTCTTCCGCACCAGGGGCTCGCCGCCGGTGTAGATATACATGTAGATGCCAAGCTCCTTGCCCTGGCGGATGATGCCGTCGATCTCGTCAAAGCTCAGGTTCAGCCTGTTGCCGTACTCCGCCGCCCAGCAGCCGGTGCAGTGCAGGTTGCAGGCAGAGGTGGGATCCAGCAGGATGGCCCATGGGATGTTGCAGTTGTACTGCTTGCGGTAGGACTCCTGCCGGTCCCAGCCGATGAGGTTGGCGTTCAGGAAGAAGTTGGCCGCCATGGTCTTCATGACCTCGGGATCCACGTCGTTCACCACATGCAGGATGTAGTCATGGTAGGGGTGCTCGGGATCCTCGATGGCCGCCCGGATGGTGGCCCGCTGGCGCTCAAACTCGCCGTTTGCGAACTTGTCCGCCCAATCCATGATGTGCCGGAGGTTC
>CAKTSC010000349.1 GCA_934597465.1 uncultured Dysosmobacter sp. | reverse complement strand
CCCATGAAAACCATCACCATTACGACCGAGTTCATCAAGCTCCAGGACCTCCTGAAATTGGCAGGCGCGGTGGAGACCGGCGGCGAGGCCAAGGAGCGCATCCAGGCCGGGGAGGCCGCCGTCAACGGCGCGCCCTGCCCCCAACGGGGGAAGAAGCTCCGCCCCGGCGACGTGGTCGCCTTCGACGGCCGGGAGTACGGCCTGCAGTATGCGGATTGACGCCCTGAGCCTGGACTTCTTCCGGAACTACCTCCATCTGGAGACGGACTTCCACCCGGAGGTCAACGTCATCTGCGGGGACAACGCTCAGGGGAAGACCAACCTGCTGGAGGCGGTGGCGTATCTCTCCGGCGTCAGTCACCGGGCCCGGTACGACCGGGAGCTCATCCGGTTCGGGGTGGATCACGCCTTTCTGAAGGGGCGGATCTCCGCCCACGGGCGGCAGTACCTGCTGGAAGCGGAGCTCCACCGGGGGGCGAGACGGAAGCTGAAGTCCAACGGCGTGCCGCTGAAGAACATCGGGGAGCTCTCCGGGCTCTTTCAGAGCGTGCTCTTCTGCCCGGAGGATCTCTACCTTATCCGGGAGGGGGCCGCGGAGCGGCGGCGCTTCCTGGATGAGTGCGTCTGCCAGCTGCGGCCCCGCTATGCCCAGGCGTTGGCGGAGTATAAGCGGCTCCACGAGCACAAGACCCGGATCCTGCGGGACAGCGAGGAGAAGCCTTCCTTGCTTGAGACCCTGGACGAGTTCTCTCTCGGGATGGCCAAGGCCGGGGCGGTAATTATCCACTACCGTGCCCACTTTGTGGAAAAGCTCCGGCAGACGGCCCCCGCCATCCACGGGGATTTCTCCGGCGGGCGGGAGGCGCTGGGACTCCGGTATGAGACGGTCTCCTCCGTTTCCGACCCGCTGGGCTCTGCAAAAACGATATTTTCCGAGCTTCTGGAGCATCAGGAGCGGCACCGGGCGGCGGAGATCGCTTCCCGCCAGTGCCTCTCCGGGCCCCACAAGGACGACCTGATGGTGGAGATCGACGGCAGTCCCGCCAAGACCTACGCATCCCAGGGGCAGACCCGGACGGCGGCCCTCTCCCTGAAGCTGGCGGCCCGGGAGATCTTCTGCCAGGATTCCGGGGAGTACCCGGTGCTGCTGCTGGACGATGTTTTGAGCGAGCTGGATCCCCGGCGGCAGGAGTTCGTGCTCAACCGCATCGCGGGGGGGCAGGTCTTCATCACCTGCTGCGAGGATGACCGCCTGGAGCGGATGCTCCGGGGCAAGGTGCTGCGGATCCAGGGCGGGCGGCTGCTGTGAGGCCGGGGCCCTGCCCGAGGGAAGGAGGAAGCCATGTATCTTCATATCGGAGGGAATGAGATCCTGCCGGAGAAGCGGATCATCGGGATCTTTGACCTGGATCAGTGTACCTGCGGCTGGAGGGGGAAGGAGTACCTCCACCGGGCGGAGGAGGAAGGCACGGTGCTGGATGTCTCCGGCGATATCCCCCGCAGCTTTGTGGTGGCGGATCACCCCTACCACCGGCAGATCGTATACCTCTCCCAGCTGAGCCCCGCGGCGCTGCAGCGCCGGGCGGAGCGCCGGGAGCTTTGAGAAAGGAACAAGACCATGGAACTGTTTGCCCCTTACGCCATCGACGACCTGATGCACTTTACCCGCATGGGCTCCCCGGCCAATGTGGTGCTGCCCCTTTTAATGCTGGCATCCTTTGCAGGACAGATCTTTTTCATGCTGCGGGGCGGGAAGAACAGCCGCATCGCTTTGGTGAAGTTCGCCTTCCTGGTGCTGCTCCTCAGTGAGGTGGGGCGGAACCTGGACGGCGGCGGGGCCTTCCTGGTGGGCATCTATGCCGCCGTGGCCGTGCTGATGGGGTCCATGACCGGCTGGGTCGTGGGGGTGCTCATCGAGGGCGGACGGAAGAGAAGAAGGTAAGAGAGTGCCCCCTCGCGGGGGCTGGCCGACCGGCCGGGGGTGCCAAGGATGCTTGGCGGCATCTGGGGATGTATTCTTTCCGAATTGAAAGAATACACCCCCAGACCCCCGAAGAAAAATT
>CAKTSC010000348.1 GCA_934597465.1 uncultured Dysosmobacter sp. | reverse complement strand
GCCCTGCGCTATGAGCCCTTCGCCGCCTTCCTGACGGAGCACGGCTTCGCCGTGGCGGCCAACGACCACATCGGCCACGGCCAGTCCCTGGCGGAGGGGGCCAAGCGGCTCTACTTCGGCCCCAAGGGCAGCTGGCAGACGGTGGTGGACGACCTCTATACCCTCCGCTGCCGCTGCGGAAAGGACTTCCCCGGCGTCCCCTACGCCCTGCTGGGCCACTCCATGGGCTCCTTCCTGGCCCGGAGCTACCTCATCCGCTATCCCGGCACCGTCCAGGCCGCCGTCATCATGGGCACGGGCCAGCAGAGCGCCGCCATGACCGCCGGGGGCCGTCTCGTGGCCGCCCAGGAGACCCGCCGCCTGGGCGGGGACGATCAGGTCAGCAAGCTGGCCGAGGGCCTGGCCTTCGGCTCCTACAACAAGCTCTTCGCCCCCAACCGCACCAGCTGCGACTGGCTGAGCCTGGACACGGAGAACGTTGACCGCTACCTGGCCGACCCCCTCTGCGGCGGCTACGCCACCCTGGGCCTCTTCCGGGAGATGCTCTCGGGCCTGGACTTCATCCGGGAACCCAAAAACCTCGCCAAAATGAATGGCGACACCCCCATCCTCTTCGTCTCCGGCGAGATGGATCCCGTGGGGGACTGCGGCAAGGGTGTGCGCAAGGCCGCCCAGAGCTTCCGGAAGGCCGGCGTCCGGGATGTGACGCTGAAGCTCTATCCCGAGGCCCGGCACGAGATCCTCAACGACTTCTGCCGCGACCAGGTGCAGGGGGATATCCTGGCCTGGCTCCGGAACCGGCTGAAGCTGAGCTGACGGCGATCCCCGGGATCCCGTCAGGATACCAGAAAAGGAAGGGAGGGCGAAGCCATGGACAACTGGGAGAGCCTGCGGGCGGAATGCCTCCAGTGCCGGGCCTGCGGCCTCAGCGAAACGCGGACGAACGTGGTCTTCGGCGTGGGGAACCCGGAAGCGGAGATCCTGCTCATCGGCGAGGGCCCCGGCCAGAGCGAGGATGAGCAGGGCGTACCCTTCGTGGGCCGGGCCGGGCAGCTTCTGGACGATATGCTGGCCATGATCGGCCTTGACCGGACGAAGGTCTACATCGCCAACGTGGTGAAGTGCCGTCCCCCGGGAAACCGGGATCCCCTGAACGTGGAGCAGGAGGCCTGCCTGGGCTGGCTCCGCCGCCAGACGGCCCTGATCCGCCCCAAGATGATCGTCTGCCTGGGCCGCATCGCCGCCAAGGCCATCATCAAGGAGGATTTCCGCATCACGGCGGAGCATGGCCAGTGGTTCGCCCGCAAGGGCGTGGAGATGACCGCCATCTACCATCCCGCCGCCCTGCTGCGGGACGATGCCAAGCGGCCGGAGACCTTCGCCGACCTGAAGGAGATCCAGCGCCGCATCCGCCTGACCTGCCCCAACACCACCCTGAAAAGCCCCCACGAAGCCACAGGAAAGGAAGCGCCATGAAAAGCAGAAAGATCGCATCCTACACCGGCTGGAAGCGCCAGGCCTTCTCCCTCCCGGATCTCACCCGCACGGCCCTGATGACGGCCGTCCTGGCGGTCTGCGGCTGGATCACCATCCCCCTGCCGGAGCCCATGGTGCCCTTCACCCTGCAGACCTTCGGGGTCTTCCTCTGCCTGCTGCTCCTGGGCGGGCGGGACGGCACCCTGGCCATCGCGGCCTACCTGCTGCTGGGCGCGGCGGGTGCGCCGGTGTTCTCCTCCTTCCGGGGAGGGCCGGGCGTGCTGCTGGGCAGCACCGGCGGATACCTCACGGGCTTCCTGGCGGCGGGGCTCCTCTACTGGCTGCTGACGGCCCGGGGCCGGGGGGGCCTGCGCTGGCGGCTCCTCAGCTGCGCCCTGGGACTTCTGGCCTGCTACGCCTTCGGCACCGCCTGGTTCGTCACGGTCTACCTCCAGGGCGGCAAGGCCATCAGCGTGGGCGGCGCCCTCCTTCTCTGCGTGGTGCCCTACCTCCTGCCGGACGCCGTAAAGCTGGCCCTGGCCGCCCTCATCACCAGAAAGATCGGCAGCCGCTGACCCCGCCGCCCCTGTC
>CAKTSC010000347.1 GCA_934597465.1 uncultured Dysosmobacter sp. | reverse complement strand
TGTCCGGCAAGCACGTGGTCACCGCCAACAAGCAGCTGGTGGCGGAGCGGGGCCGGGAGCTTCTGGAGCTGGCGGAGCAGCACAATGTGCAGTACCTCTTTGAGGCCAGTGTGGGCGGCGGCATCCCCCTGCTGCACCCCCTGGTGAACTGCCTGGGGGCCAACGAGATCCAGGAAGTCTACGGCATCCTCAACGGCACCACCAACTATATCCTGACCCAGATGACGGAGAACGGCGAGAGCTTTGATACCGCCCTGAAGGCCGCCCAGGAAAAGGGCTATGCCGAGGCGGATCCCACGGCGGACGTGGCGGGCATCGACGCCGGGCGCAAGACCTGCATCCTGGCCGACCTGGCCTTCGGCCGCGAGACACCCCCGGCGCGGGTGCCCATGGAGGGCATCACCGCCTTGGCCCTCCGGGATGTGGCCATCGCCGGGCAGGCGGGCTTCCGGGTGAAGCTGCTGGGCCGGACGCTGCGGCTGCCCCAGGGCGGCTATGCCGCCTACGTGGCCCCGCACCTGATCCCCGAGGGGAAGCCCATCGCCCACGTCAGCGGCGTTTTCAACGCCGCCGTGATCCGGGGCAGCGCCGTGGGGGAGGCCATGTTCTATGGCCCCGGCGCCGGGGCCTATCCCACCGCCTCCGCCTGCGTTTCCGACGTGATGAACGTGCTGGCGGGCCCGGCACCCTTCCGCTTCCGCTGGGGGGAGCCCGGCGGCCTGCGGGACGCCGGCGAGGTCGTGAGCCGCTGGTATCTCCGCATCGACGGCGATACCGCGGCGGCGAAGGCCGCCTTCCCGGAGGCGGAGATCCTGACGGAGGAGGACGGCTGCGCCTTCCTCACCGGGGCCCGCAGCGGCGAAGACGCCGCGGCGCGCTCCCAGTCCCTGCCCGTCCGGGCCCGGCTGCGCGTCCTGGACTAACGCCTCCCGTTTGAGAGAAAGAAGGTAACACCCAATGAGCCTCATCGTACAGAAATTCGGCGGCAGCTCCGTGAAGGACGCCCAGCGCATCGAGAACGTGGCGGAGCGCATCGCCGAGACGTATCTTGCGGGGAACGACGTCATCGTCGTGCTCTCCGCCCAGGGGGACACCACCGACGATCTCATCGCCAAGGCGGCGGAGATCAACCCCAAGGCCTCCAAGCGGGAGATGGACATGCTTCTCGCCACCGGTGAGCAGATCAGCGTGGCCCTCTGCGCCATGGCCCTTGAAAAGCGGGGCCTTCGCTGCGTGTCCCTCAACGCTTTCCAGGTGGGCATCCAGTCAACCTCCGTCCACTCCGACGCCCGCATCCGCCGCATCGACCCAGAGCGGCTCCGCTCCGAGCTGGATCAGCACCGCATCGTCCTGGTAACGGGCTTCCAGGGGGTCGACCGCAGCGGCGACCTCACCACCCTGGGCCGTGGCGGCTCCGATACCAGCGCCGTGGCCCTGGCGGCGGCCTTCCACGCCGACCTCTGCCAGATCTTCACGGACGTGGACGGGGTCTACACCACGGATCCCCGCATCGTGCCCTCTGCCCGCAAGCTCAGCGAGATCACCTACGACGAGATGCTGGAGCTTGCCAGCCAGGGGGCCCAGGTGCTCCACAACCGCAGCGTGGAGCTGGCCAAGAAGTACCATGTCGACCTGGAAGTGCTCTCCAGTCTGGAGCGCAAGCCAGGCACCAAAGTCAAGGAGGTCGTGAAAGTGGAGAAAACCAACATCGCGGGCATCGCCAAGGATACGAGCCTGGCCCGCATCGCCCTGGTGGGATTGCAGCATAACCCCGGCGTCGCCTTCCAGGTCTTCAGCCTGCTCAGCGGCGGCGGCATCAACGTGGACACCATCCTCCAGTCCATCGGCCGGGACGAGACCAAGGACATCAGCTTCACCGTCCACCGCAAGGATCTGGAGGAGACCGTCTCCATCCTGGAGGAGCACAAGGCCGCCCTGGGCTTTGACCACCTGGCCATCGACGATTCCGTGGGCAAGGTCTCCATCGTGGGCGCGGGCCTTATGAGCAACAGCGCCGTGGCCGCCCGGATGTTCGAGGCCCTCTACGAGGCCGGCATCAACATCCAGAT
>CAKTSC010000346.1 GCA_934597465.1 uncultured Dysosmobacter sp. | reverse complement strand
CGGGATGGTTCCGTCTGAGAATCATCCCGTGCTGCTTCTGTATCCTTCTGTATAGTGCCGACAGTTATCTTGGAGCCTAACTTGGGGGCTAACTTAGGGGGTGCCCCCTAAGTCGCTCAAATTTTTACACCTGACGGCATCTCGCTGCCAGCCATTCTTAGCCATTTCACCCCTCCCGAATCCCCACGGCTTTGCCCTTATCCTCCGTCACTATGTACAATCCAGTCCCCACCTTTTTGACAGATCCAGCATGGCGAAGCAGAATTTCTCCCACCGTGCCAATGTCATCTGTAACGGGTCGCCCTCGCGGATGCGCATGGTGCGGCGGATCTCCTTGGGAATGACCACCCGGCCCAGGTCGTCAATTCTTCGCACGATTCCGGTTGCTTTCATATCGTCAAACCTTTCCTGTTGCTGTTTTTTCCATGGCAGGAACTTGCTCTGGACGTAGTTTTTCCAGTGGGCGATTGGTTATGCTGGAAAAATGATACTGCGGCGGCGGCCCGGAGGGGCGGCGGAAGGGCGGCAGGCACGGGGCGCGGCGGGGCGGAGGACGATCCGGCGGGGCAGGGCGCTGTCCGCGGAGGATAGGGCACTTGTCCCTGCCGGGAAAACAGATTCTGCACAGCTTTTCAGCTTTGCCCAGAAAGTGCCGGGAATTCACAATTCGGACACAAAATCTCCCTTGACAATCGGGAAAAGTGGGGTATATTGTTTGCCAGAAAGAGTGCCAAGGCTTTCACGATCGGCGGAAGCGCCTTGGCGGACACCGCAGGAAAGACCTGGAAAGGGGGGAGGCAAGCCCCGGGAACGGAGATTTCCAACCACACCGAATTTGCAAGAAGGAGGACATTGTATGAAGCATTCCCTGAAAAAGCTGGGCTGTGCGTTGCTGTCCCTGGCAATGGCGCTGACGCTGCTGCCCACCGCCGCCCTGGCCGCGGATGAAACGGCGGACAGCGGCTTCGCGCCCAAGTATACCTACACCAACAACGGCTATACCCTGGAGAAGGTCTCCCACGCCGAAACGCCCGCCGGCGAGAGCGACGGCTTCGTGGACTACTACCAGTATACCGATCCCAGCCGCGAGATCCACACCGGCGTCGTGGAGCACGTCTACGGCCAGCGGGACTGGACGGGCTTTGAGACCATGCTGAAGGCCAAGTATCCCGAGGCCTCGGAGGATGATCTCGCCCGGATGCTGGGCGAGATCCAGAACAGCCTCACCGGCGACGCCTGCCAGTCCTACGCGTTCTCCGCCCTGGGCTATGGCGACTGGGTCTACATCGGCACCATGTACGGCGGCACCGGCATCACCAAGAACAACGCCAGAACGATGTTCCAGTCCATGGGCCTGCTGAAGGACGAGAAGAATGAGGATGACAGCACCAATCAGGAGGCCGTGGAATACAACCAGAAGCTGATCGACAATGCAGTGGGTCTGCTCTACGGCGACAACTATTACACCGAGCATCCCGTTCCCACCCAGGGCGTCCTCTTTAAGATCAACGTCAAGACCGGTGAGTCCAAGATCCTGATGGCGGGCTCCGTCAACGGCTACCAGGTCACGCTGCGCAACGCGGTGGAGTATAACGGCCGCTTCTACTTCATCGGCACCCAGGTGGGTACGGAGAGTGTGGCGGACGCCGCCACTGGCATTCCTTCCATCTTTGAGGTCAACCCCGAGGATGACTCCTTCCGCACCGTCTACCAGGCGGTGGACATGGACGAATACCGCGCCATGCAGCAAGCCCATGTTTTCCCCATCCCCCGCGCCATCGCGGTCTACAAGGGCTCTTTGATCGCATCCGTCACCCAGATGGACGGCGCACACATCATTGCCTATACCCCCGATGACGATGACTTCAACGCCGACGGCAGCTTCAAGGGCATCAAGGACGACGTTACGCTGCGCAACCCCGAGTTTACCGAGATCGCAGAGCAGAGCAAAGAGCTTCTCAACTACCCCGCCTACCATATGTATGACGCCAACTACGGCGGCACGGTCTACCAGATGATCGAGTACAACGGAAAGCTGTACATGGCCATCAATGCCGGCCAAAAGGCGCTGCACTCCACGCT
>CAKTSC010000345.1 GCA_934597465.1 uncultured Dysosmobacter sp. | reverse complement strand
CGTCAGGTCGTCACCGGCGAGGAGATCCAGTACGATCCCAACGGCGAGGACAACAAGCGCGGCCTTGCCGGCGCGGTGGCCCTGTACCATGTTGCCGCCGCGGCGGCGCGGGAGGGCAAGACGCTCGACGAGGTGGCTGAGATCGCCCAGCGCTACGCCGACAGCATGGCCTCCATCACCGTCAAGTCCACTGACGCCACCCACCCGCAGAACGGCATGTCCTTCGGCGACCTGGGCGAAACCGACCTCATGGAGATCGGCGCCGGACAGCACGGCGAGGGCGGCGGCGTCCGCGTGCCCATGATGTCCGCGAAGGACACCGTGGCCACTGTGGCAGAGGCGCTGAGCCGGAGCCTCGAGCTCAAGGCGGGCGACAAGACCTTCGTGATGATCAACGGCTGCGGCGCCACCACCATGATGGAGATGCTGGTGCTCTTCAAGGACACGGTGGAATTTCTGTAGGCCAAGGGTGTGGAGGTCGTGGCCAGCATGGTGGGCGAGATCCTCACCGTGCAGGAGGCAGCGGGCTTCCAGATGAACATCGCCAAGTGGGACGACGAAACTCTGCGTCTATGGAATACGCCCTGCCACACCCCCGCCTACAGCAAGGAGTGAGCCATGGCGGATAACATCGGAAACAAGGCCGCCCACGACTACCATCTGGACGTGGCTCCCGCCCAGGAGGGCTTCTACGTCAAGGGCGCGGCCCACAGCGGCTGGGGCATGCAGAACCGCCTCTCCCGCATCTTCCGGCCGGAATCCGGCAACACCGTGATGCTGGCCTTTGACCACGGCTACATCATGGGCCCCACGGCGGGCCTGGAGCGGGTCGATCTGGTCATTCCGGCGCTTGCCCCCTATGTGGATGTGCTGATGGGCACCAAGGGCGTCATCCGCTCCTGCGTCCCGCCCACGGTGCCGGCGGCCAAGTGCGTGCGCCTGACCTACGACTCCACGGTGCTCTACGATGACATGTCCAACGGCGGCGGCTTCGCCTGCGACATGGAGAACGCCATCCGCATGAACGCGGACTGTGTGGCGGTGCAGACCTTCATCGGCGCGCCGGGCGAGTCCCGCTCGCTGGAGCTGCTGTGCCGCGCGGCGGACGCCGGGGCCCGCTACGGCATCCCCACCCTGGGCGTGGTGGCCGTGGGCAAGCAGATGGAGCGGACGGAGCGCTTTTTCCTGCTGGCGACCCGCGTACTGGCGGAGAACGGCGCCAACATCGTAAAGAGCTATTACTGCGAGGGCTTTGAGCGGGTGGCGGCCGCCTGCCCGGTCCCCATCGTCATCGCCGGCGGCAAGAAGCTGCCGGAGCTGGATGCCCTGGAGATGGCCTATCGCGCCATCCGGGAGGGCGCCCACGGCGTGGACATGGGGCGCAACATCTTCCAGTCCGACTGCCCCGCCGGGATGGCCCAGGCCATCGGTAAGGTCGTCCACGAGGGCTATACCGCCGCCCAGGCCTACGAGGTCTACGAGGAAGTCAAGCATCACAGCGAAAACGCTTAACGCAAGGAGGAACGCTTTATGTCCGCGGAATACATGCACATCGGCATTCCCATCACCAACCGCAAGCCCAATATGACCTACAACGAGGGTGCAAAGTTCTGGGTCAGCAATGTGGATGACTATGACTACAAGATCGAGTACCTGAAGTTCGAGGAGGGCACCCCCTTCCCCGAGGAGATCCACCGCCATCCCCATGTTGCCTACAAGGTGGATGATCTGGAAAAGTACATTGCCGACGCCGACAGTGTCATCTGCGGCCCCATGGCCGCCAACGACAAGGGCGACCGTCTGGCCTTCGTCTGGAAGGACGGCGCCATTCTGGAGCTCTATCAGGAGGGTTAACGCTTGCTGGCGGTCGCGGTCTCGGCGGCTGTCCATGCTTCAAAAATACAAAACCGCCGCACTTTCGTGCGGCGGTTTCGTTTGCTGCCCTGGCAGCCTGTCATGTGTTAACAGAAAAGATGCAGTATTTAGCTGCTCGCGACAAATGATTTTCGCACAGGGCACCTGGGCAACCATGAGGATTAAAAATATGAACCATTGCCCGCTAATGCTGTGAAGCACATTCACGCG
>CAKTSC010000344.1 GCA_934597465.1 uncultured Dysosmobacter sp. | reverse complement strand
AACGGCGGCCTCCGCCGCCCCCGCCTCCGGCGGGAGAAAGAAGGACAGTTATGGCTGAAAGACGCTTCGGCGACCGCCGGGACGCCAAACTCCTGCGGGACACCGACGCCCTGCACTTCATCATGGGCATCATCTACCCTCACCGGGCCGACAACGAGGCCTACATCGCCGAACGGGTGAATCTGGAGCCCATCAAGGCATATCTTGCAGAGAAGAACGTGGAGGGCATCCCCTTCAAGTATACCTTCTTCCATGTGATCCTCACGGCTCTCGTGAAAACCGTGACCCTCCGGCCCAAGCTCAACCGCTTCTACGCCAACGAGAACTACTACCAGCGCAATAAGGTCACGGCGGGCTTCGTCATCAAGAAGGAGTTCTCCGACGGCAGCGAGGAGGCCATGGCCCTGCTGGAGGCCAGGCCCGACGCCACCATCGACACCATCCACGAGGAGATCCGCCAGCGCGTCCAGGCCACCCGCAGCGAGCAGAAAAAGAACACCACCGACAACAGCATGGACATCCTCAATCAGCTCCCCCGCTTCCTCTCCAAGGCCGCCATCCGCTTCATCCGCTGGCTGGATCGCCATGGCTGGTGCCCGGACGTTCTCATCGGAGACGACCCCAACTACAGCTCCGTCTTCCTCTCCAACCTTGGCTCCATCAAGCTTCGCAGCGGCTACCACCACCTCACCAACTGGGGCACCTGCTCCCTCTTCTGCGTCATCGGCGAGAAGAAGTGGACGCCCCTCTACGACCAGAACGGCCTTGTGGAGATGCGGGAGACCGTGGATCTGGGTCTCACCGTGGACGAGCGCATCGCCGACGGCTACTACTACTCCAAAAGCATCCGGCTCTTCAAATACCTGCTGGAACATCCCGAGCTGCTGGAGCAGCCCCTGAATACGGAGGTCGAATATGACTGAGATCACTGCCAGAACGCCCTGGGAAGGCTCCATGGGCGGCATCCCCATGCACCTCGATTACTTTGACGGCTCCATGTTCGAGGCGGTGGAGCGCATCGCCATGAAGTATCCCCGGAATGTCGCCTTTGACTTCATGGGCCGCCCCACCACCTATTCCCGTCTCGTGAACGAGATCCGCAACTGCGCCCGGGCCCTGCGCACCATCGGCGTGCGGGAAGGCGACCGGGTCACCATCGCCATGCCCAACTGCCCCCAGGCCATCTTCCTCTTCTACGCGGTGAATCTCGTGGGCGGCGTCGCCAACATGATCCACCCCCTCTCCGCCGAGAAGGAGATCGAGTTCTACCTCAACGAGTCCGAGAGCGTCACCGCCATCACCCTGGACCAGTTCTACCACAAGTTCGAGCGCATCCGCCAGAACACCAAGGTGGTGAACATCATCATCGCCAGCGTGAAGGATGAGCTCAGCCGCCCGGTGAAGGCTGGCTACATGCTCACCGAGGGCCGCAAGATCGCCAAGATCCCCAAGGACGCCCCCGTCATCCGCTGGCGGGAGTTCATGAACATGGGCCGCTCCTGCTTCTGGAACTACGCCGTCAAGCGCAGCGGGGACGATCCCGCCGTCATCCTCTACTCCGGCGGCACCACCGGCACCACCAAGGGCATCGTCCTCACCAACCGCAACTTCAACGCCCTGGGCCAGCAGATCATCGCCACCAACCCCATGTTCCGCCCCGGGGACAAGATGCTCTCCGCCATGCCCCTCTTCCACGGCTTCGGCCTGGGCGTGTGCATCCACTCCATGCTCTCCCAGGGCGGGCGCTGCATCCTGGTGCCCCGCTTCACCGCCAAGAGCTACGCCAAGCTCATCACCAAGTACCAGTGCAATTTCATCGCCGGCGTCCCCACCCTCTACGAGGCCCTGCTGCGCCTGCCCAGTATGGACGGCGCGGACTTGAGCTGCCTGAAGGGCGTCTTCTCCGGCGGCGACAGTCTCTCCATCGAGCTCAAGAAAAAGCTCGATAAGTTCCTCTATGACCACAAGGCCGTCATCCAGGTGCGGGAGGGCTACGGCACCACCGAGACCGTCACCGCCTGCTGCCTGACGCCCCCCAAGATGTTCAAGGAGGGCAGCATCGGCATCCCCTTCCCGGATACCTACATCAAGATCGTGAAGCC
>CAKTSC010000343.1 GCA_934597465.1 uncultured Dysosmobacter sp. | reverse complement strand
AGGTTGGTGCGGAAGTGCTCGTCCATCTTCACCCGGTTGGAGTAGAACTTCAGCTCCGGGGAGTAGAGCAGGGTCTCGTAGGAGGCGAAGCCCGGCACCACGCAGTCCATGGCCTGGATAAAGTGGATGATGTTGGTCATGGCCCGGTAGGGCATGGCGGCGGTGATGTCGCCGGCCACGGCGTCCGGCAGGGTGGGCCGGATGTTGGACTGGGCCAGCTCCTTCTGCCAGGTGCGCTTGCCGTCCAGGATGTCGCCGAAGCGCTGCACCAGGATCTGGCCGTTGGCCAGCATGTTGGTGAGCTCGCCCACCTTCTGGGCGTAGGCGATGGGCTGGTTGAAGGGGACGGAGAAGTTGTGGGAGCAGAGGATGGAGAGGTTGGTGTTGTCGCTCTTCACCTCTTTGTAGGAGTGGCCGTTGACCACGGCCAGGTTGTTGTCGTAGTTCTCCTGGCTGACGAAGCCGCCGGGATTCTGGCAGAAGGTGCGGACTTTATTCTTGAAGGGCCGGGGATAACCCACCAGCTTGGACTCGTAGAGGACGCGGTTCACAGTCTCCATGACCTCGTTGCGGACTTCCACCCGGACGCCGATGTCCACGGTGCCGGGGGCGTGGGCGATGTTGTGCTCGGCGCAGAGCTTCTCCAGCCAGTCCGCGCCCCGGCGGCCGGTGGCGACGACGGTGTGCTTGGCGTAGATCTCCAGATCCACCTTGCCGTTGGAGATGGAGACACCGCGGCAGATGTCCCCCTCCAGGATGAGGTTCTGGCACTCGTAGCCGAAGTACATCTCCACGCCGTTTTGCTGCAGGTACTGCTCGATGGCGTAGTAGATGCCCTGGGCTTTCTCGGTGCCCATGTGGCGGATGGGGCAGTCCACCAGCTTCAGCCCCGCCTGGATGGCCCGGCGGCGGATCTCCTTGCGCTCCTCCTCGTGGCCGAGACCCTCGATGTGGGGGTCGGCGCCGAACTCCAGGTAGATCTTGTCGGCATAGTCGATGGTCTCCTGGGCAAGCTCCGGGGTGATGAGGGTTGGCAGGTCGCCGCCCACCTCGTAGCTGAGGGAGAGCTTGCCGTCCGAGAAAGCGCCGGCGCCGGAGAAGCCGGTGGTGATGTGGCAGTAGGGCTTGCAGTTGACGCAGCGGCCGGTCTTGGATTTGGGACAGCGGCGGTTCTCCACCGCCTGGCCCTTCTCCACCATGACGATCTTCTGATGGCTGCCCTTGCGGATCATCTCCAGGGCGGTGAAGATGCCGGCGGGGCCGGCTCCGATGATGACAACGTCGGTATTCATAGTTTTCTCCTCTTTGTCGCGGTTGGTTGTTGTCTCTTACTTGGCGGAGAGCTCCACTCTCCGCCGCAGCAGCGACCAGGCGGGAACGGCCTGGGGCAGCTTCATTTTCAGTACGGTCTGGGGGGTCTTGGGCTCAGCCACGGGGGTGCCGTCCGCAAGGCAGATCTCCGGCGCGGTGAAGGCGAAGGGGCGGGTGTCCGGGCCCACGGCCTCCAGCTCCTCCCCGGTGTGAAATTTATTCCGGAGGGAGAGGGTGGCGTTCCCTTCCCCGTCGCAGTCCGTCACCAGGGCCACTACCTGCCACTCCCGGAGATAGCGGGAGGTGGCGTAGTACTGCCCCGGCGGGCCGGAGAGGAAGCCGGTGGAGTAGGGCCGGTGGCTGACGTGCTCCACCTCATCCCGCCAGACGGGGTCAATGGGCGCGTCCGCCGCCGCGGCGTCCAGGCCGTGGCGGTAGGCCCCGGTGACGATGGCGGCGTAGTAGGCGGATTTGGCCCGGCCCTCGATCTTCAGGCAGTCCACTCCGGCGTCCCGGAGCTCCGGTAGGTGGTCGATGGTGCACATGTCCCGGGAGTTCATGATGTAGCTGCCCTTCCCGTCCTCAAAGACCGGGAAGTACTCCCCGGGGCGCTTTTCCTCCATCAGGGCGTACTGGTAGCGGCAGGGCTGTGCGCACTCGCCCCGGTTGGAATCCCGGCCGGTCATGTAGTTGGAGAGGAGGCAGCGGCCGGAGTAGCTGACGCACATGGCCCCGTGGCAGAAGGTCTCGATCTCCAGCTCCTTGGGGGTCTTGGCCCGGATCTCCGCGATCTC
>CAKTSC010000342.1 GCA_934597465.1 uncultured Dysosmobacter sp. | reverse complement strand
CGACGCCGTACATCTCATACGAGTTGCCCGCTTCCATGTTGCCCATGCCTGCCTGACCGGCAAGAATCAAGCCGACGATGGCAGCGCAGAAGGCGCTGATGAGGTAAGCCTTTGTGGTGGTTGCAAAGACGTTGATGCCGGAGAGCTTCGCCGCGTCGACGTTCGAGCCGATGGCGTAGATGTGTCTGCCGGTGCGGGTCTTGTTCATCAGGAAAAAGACGACGGCAAAGATCACAAACGCAATCCAGAAGGCGTTGTAGATGCCAAGCGTTTTTCCGTAATAGAAGAAGTTCTGGAAAGCGTCGCCGGCTTCCTTGCCCAGACCCGTGACGATGGCGTCGGTGTTGCGGTTGCCGTTTGCAAGGTACGCCACGCCTCTTGCGCAGAACATGGTGCCGAGCGTTGCAATAAAAGGCGGCAGCTTGAACTTGCCGACGAGCAGTCCGTTGATCAGCCCGACAAGCAGACAGCAGACAATCGCGGCGCAGACTGCAACGATGGCAGCGGTGCCGTGGCTCATCATCGTGGCGGAGATCATCGCGGACATCGCGACAACCGAGCCGATGGAAAGATCGATATTGCCGGTGATCAGAATCACGCCCTGACCGACGCCGACAAGCAGATATTTTGCCATGGAGCGCAGCAGGTTCAGCATGTTGTTCGTGGTAAAGATGTTCGGCTCAATCAGACCGAAGACGACATACAGCACGATCCAGCCCGCAAAGCCGACCAGCGCAGCGCCCATGCCGCGCACGGCTGTGAGTTTTCTCCTGTTTTCCAAAGTACCCATTACGCTTCTTCCTCCTCAGCGGCTTGCGCTGCAAATTTGTTTTCAAATCTGGTTGCCAGCGTCAGGATTTCCTCCTGCGTCGTCTCGCGCGCCATCACTTCGCCCGTGATGCGCCCGTCGCACATGACGACGATGCGGTCTGCAATGCCCATGACCTCCGGCATTTCCGACGAGACGAACATGAC
The DNA here is from genome assembly GCA_934597465.1 of uncultured Dysosmobacter sp. Classification (GTDB taxonomy): domain Bacteria; phylum Bacillota; class Clostridia; order Oscillospirales; family Oscillospiraceae; genus Oscillibacter. The sequence continues at coordinate 1,149 of CAKTSC010000342.1, read as the reverse complement.
GGCAATGCCCTGCTGCTTGAGCTGGTTCATGAGGTTGTAAATTTCGACCTTTGCCGCCACATCGATGCCGCGTGTCGGCTCATCGAAGATCACCACGCGAGAGTCGCGCGCCAGCCATTTGCCCACGACGACCTTCTGCTGGTTGCCGCCGGAAAGCCCGGCAGCGTCGATTTCAACGTTCGGCGTCTTGATGCGAAGCTCCTGCACGACCTTGTCGCACATCTCGTCTTCCTTCTTCCGGTTGATCACGCCGAGCGGATTGCACAGAAGATCGAGGTTCGGCAGCGCGATGTTCTCACGGATCGGAAGCTTGGTGCACAGCCCGTCCTTTTTCCGGTCCTCCGGGGCAAGGACGATACCGGCTTTGATCGCATCGGAAGGGGTATGGATGGTGATCTTTTTGCCGTCGAGGAAAATTTCGCCCGATTCTCTGGGGTCCGCGCCGAAGATGGCGCGCGTGGTTTCCGTTCTTCCTGCGCCCATGAGCCCCGCAAAGCCGACGATTTCGCCCGCATACAGCGAGAAGCTGATGTCGCGTACCATGCGCCCTGCGTTGAGATGCTTGACCTCGAAGATCTTTTCGCCCTTCTGGCACTCGACGCGCGGGAACTGCTCCTTGATTTCTCTGCCGACCATGTTGGTGATAATATCCGCCATCGTCGTATCCGCAAAGTTCATCGATGTGATGTACTGCCCATCTCGCATGATGGTCACGCGGTCGACGATGTGCTGCAGCTCCTCCAGCCGGTGGGAGATATACACGATGCCGCAGCCGGAATCCTTCAGACGCCGGATGATGCGGAACAGCTCGTCAATTTCCTTCGCTGTCAGCGCCGAGGTTGGCTCGTCCATGATCAGGACCCTGGCGTTGATGGAAAGCGCCTTCGCAATCTCAACCATCTGCTGCTTGGAGACCGGAAGGTTTCCGACTGTCTCGCTCGGGGAGATGTCGATGCACAGATCGTCGAGAATCCGCTTTGCCTCCGCCTCCATGCCGCGCCGGTCGAGGACCGGACCCTTGTACCGCTCACGCCCGAGGAACATGTTTTCCGTGACGCTCAGGTGCGGGCACATGTTCAGCTCCTGATGGATGATTGCCACACCCAGCGCCTGCGCCTGCTTCGGCGTCAGATCGCCGTATTCTTTTCC
>CAKTSC010000341.1 GCA_934597465.1 uncultured Dysosmobacter sp. | reverse complement strand
TTGTCCGGCAGCTCCACCTGCTGGCCCTCCACGATGCGCTGGCGGAAGATGCCCAGCTCATAGCAGATGGAGTAGCCGGTGGCGGGGATGTCCAGAGTGGTCATGGAGTCCAGGTAGCAGGCGGCGAGACGGCCCAGGCCGCCGTTGCCCAGGCCCGCGTCGGGCTCCAGCTCGAAGAGATCCCCGGCCTGGAAGCCCAGGTTCCCCAGGGCCTCCTTCAGCTCCGGAAGGATGCCGAGGTTGTAGGCGTTCTTCATGAGGCTGCGGCCCATCAGGAACTCCAGGGAGAGGTAGTGCACCTGGCGCTTCTGCTCCCGCTTGACCTCCCGCCGGGCGGCGACGCCCCGGACGCTCATCACGTCCCGCAGTACCAGGGCGCAGCAGCAGAGCATCTCCTGGTCGCTGGCCTCCTCCGGCTGCTTGCCGAAGTTCACCGCCAGCTTCTCGCAGAGGGCTTTCTCCAGGGTATCGGTGGTAAAGGGTTTCATCATAGTTGCTCCTTTCGCGACGGAAGCCGCCGCTTCTCAGGGTATCAGCTCCGGCAGACGCTCTCATAGAGGGCGCGGTAGGCCTGGGCGCTGCCGCCCCAGCCGAAGTCCTGCTCCATGGCCCGGCGCTGTAAGCGCCGGAATGCCTCGGGGTTGTCCCGGCAGAGGTTCACGGCCTCCCGGGCCACATAGAGCATATCGTTGGCGGAGTAGTTGGCGAAGGTGAAGCCGGTGCCGGCGTCCCGCCAGGCCTCGTAGGGCCGGACGGTATCCTTGAGGCCGCCGGTCTCCCGGACGATGGGCACCGCGCCGTAGCGCATGGCGATCATCTGGGAGAGGCCGCAGGGCTCGCTGCGGGAGGGCATCAGGAAGAGATCCGCCCCGGCGTAGACGCCCATGGCCAGCTCCTCGCTGTAACCGATGTGGGCGGCCACCCGGCCGGGGTAGCTGCCCTGGGCCCAGCGGAAGAAATCCTCATAGCGCTGGTCGCCGCTGCCCACCACGGCCAGCTGCACCGGGGAGGCCATGAGATCCCCCAGCACCTCGCAGAGGAGATCCAGGCCCTTGTGGGACACCAGCCGCGTGACCATGCCGATGACGGGGGTGTTCTCCGCCTCCGGCAGGCCGAAGAGGCGGCGGAGCTGGCGCTTGTCCTCCGCCTTGCCCGCCATGTGATCCAGGTCAAAGTTGGCGGCGATGCCCCTGTCCGCCGCCGGGTCGTAGCGGACGGTGTCGATGCCGTTGAGGATGCCGCAGAGCTTGTGGCCGCAGTCCCGGAGGACGGAGTCCAGCCCGTGGGCGAAGGCGGCGTTCTTCAGCTCCTCGGCATACGTCGGGGAGACGGCGTTGACGGCGTCCGCGCAGAGGATGGCCCCCTTCAGGAGGTTCACGTCCCCGTCCATGAGGATGGTGCCGTCAGCGGCCCAGCCGTCATCCAGGCCGAAGAGGTCACCCAGGGTCTCCCGGCCGTAGCGGCCCTGATACTCGATATTGTGGATGCTGAGGACGGTACGGATGGAGCGGTATTTCTCCTCCCGGACGCCGTCATCCTTCAGATAGATGGGGATGAGGGCGGTCTGCCAGTCGTTGCAGTGGATGACGTCGGGCCAGAACTTCAGGTGGGGCAGCATCCGCACCACGGCCCGGGAGAAAAAGCCGAAGCGCTCCCCGTCGTCGGGGTAGCCGTAGAGCCCGGGACGGCGGAAGTACTGCTCGTTGTCCAGGAAGTACCAGGTGACGCCCTGGCGCTCCAGAGAGAAGAGACCGCAATAGCTGTGACGCCAGGCGAGATCCACGTAGTCGTAGCAGAGGTACTGGAGCTCGGAGCCGTAGCGCTGCTTCACGCTCTCGTAGAGGGGCAGGATCACGGCGGTCTCCACCCCCTCCGCCGCCAGGGCGGGGGGCAGGGAGCCCGCCACATCCGCAAGGCCGCCGGTCTTGCAGAAGGGCACGGCCTCGCTGGCCGCGTACAGAACTTTCACGGGAAGGGCCTCCTTTCTCAAACCACCCGTCCCTTGGCGATGACCAGGGGATAGGTCTCATGTCCCGCCAGGTGGCGGCCCGGCTGCACCTGCACCCGCTTGTCGGCGATGACGCAGCGGAGGCTGGCGTCCCGGCGGACGATGGTCTCCTTAAA
>CAKTSC010000340.1 GCA_934597465.1 uncultured Dysosmobacter sp. | reverse complement strand
ATGAGAACTCCACCTACGACCTCAACTTCATCAACGGTGCCAAGGAGGCCTGCGAGGCCCTGGGCATCACCGACTACGTCATCAAGACCAACATCGCCGAGGACAACGACTGCCTGGTCGCCGCCGAGGAGCTGGTGGACGACGGCTGCAACATCATCTTCGCCGACTCCTTCGGCCATGAGCCCTACATGATCCAGGCCGCCAAGAACTTCCCCGAAGTGCAGTTCTGCCACTCCACCGGCACCAGAGCTCACACTGAGAACCTGCCCAACTACCACAACGCCTTCGCCGCCATCTATGAGGGCCGTTACCTGGCCGGTATCGCCGCCGGTCTGAAGCTCAACGAGATGATCGACAGTGGCGAGATCACCGCCGAGCAGGCCAAGATCGGCTACGTCGGCGCCTTCACCTATGCCGAGGTCATCTCCGGCTACACCTCCTTCTTCCTGGGCGCCCGCTCCGTCTGCCCCAGCGCCACCATGGACGTGACCTTCACCGGTTCCTGGTACGATGAGACCGCCGAGAAGGAAGGCGCCAATAAGCTGATCGACAACGGCTGCGTCCTCATCAGCCAGCACGCCGACTCCATGGGCGCCCCCACCGCCTGCGAGACCGCCGGTGTCCCCAACGTCTCCTACAACGGCTCCACCGAGTCCGCCTGCCCCAACACCTTCATCGTCTCTTCCCGCATCAACTGGGCTCCCTACTATGAGTACGCCATCCAGGCCGTGATCGACGGCACCGAGATCGCCACCGACTGGACGGGCACTCTGGCCACCGGTTCCGTGGTGCTCTCCGACCTGGGCAAGATCGCCACCGCCGCCGGCACCCAGGAGGCCATCGACCAGGCTATCAAGGATCTGGAAGCCGGTACCGTCCATGTCTTCGACACCTCTAAGTTCACCGTGGGCGGCGAGACCCTGACCAGCTACCTGGCCGACGTGGACACCGATGAGGCCTACACCCCCGACACCGAGGTCATCGCCGACGGTTACTTCCACGAGTCCGAGAAGCGTTCCGCTCCCTGCTTCGACCTGCGGATCGACGGCATCACCCTGCTGGACGAGAACTACGGCTGATCCGGCGCATTCCCTTGGACGGGAGCACCGTCTGAGGATCCCGTGCCCTGACCGAACGCCCCTGCCCGGCCCGCCGGGCAGGGGCGCTCTTCCGAAAGAAGAGGTATGATGACGCGGAGGAACTCCGACGACCCCGCGCCCAAGCATCGCGGAAGTACGGCGGCGCCCCCGGACGGCCGCCCCTCCGGCGGGCTTTCCGGGGCGGTGGGGCTGCCCCCGTCCGGCGGACAGCGCCGCCGGGAACGGCAGTTTTCCGGTGGATTTTCATGGGTTCTTACACTTTTTCTGTAAATCTAAAAATTTTTTTGTGGAATTTGATTTACAAGCCCTCCCGCTTGTGATAGAATAAAGCATCTTGAATATTTTTCCGCGTATCCCGGAGGAGGGGGCCGCCCCGCCGCCTTCCCGCAAAGAAAGGATGACAGCCTTGGAGCCTGTAAGGAACGCCATCAGAATGGAGCACATCACCAAGCGCTTCGGCAGCGTGGTGGCCAACAACGACATCAATTTCGAGCTGCGCAAGGGTGAGATCCTGTCCCTGCTGGGGGAGAACGGCAGCGGCAAGACCACCCTCATGAACATGCTCTCCGGCATCTACTTCCCCGACGAGGGGCAGATCTATGTCAACGACCAGCCGGTGACCATCGCCTCCCCCAAGGACGCCTTTGACTGCGGCATCGGCATGATCCACCAGCACTTCAAGCTGGTGGACGTCTTCACCGCCGCCGAGAACATCATCCTGGGCCTGAAGGACGAGGGCGGCCGCATGGATGTGAAGGCGGCCGGTCAGAAGATCCGGGAGATCTGCGGGAAATACGGCTTCGACATCGACCCCGACCAGAAGGTCTACGACATGTCCGTCTCCCAGAAGCAGACGGTGGAGATCGTAAAGGTGCTCTACCGGGGCGCGGACATCCTGATCCTGGACGAGCCCACCGCCGTCCTGACCCCCCAGGAGACCGACAAGCTCTTCGCCGTCATGCGCAACATGAAGGCCGACGGCAAGTCCCTCATCATCATCACCCACAAGCTCCACGAGGTGCTGGA
>CAKTSC010000339.1 GCA_934597465.1 uncultured Dysosmobacter sp. | reverse complement strand
TGCCGCTGAGTTTAGAGGAAATTTTCATCTACGAACTGGGAGGTGTGAACTATGACGTCAAAAACCTCGTGCTTTGACAGCGCGATTTTCAAGCGCAGCCTGCGAAAGACACTGCCGCTCTGGGCCTGCTATTTTCTCTTCTGGCTGTTTATCCTGCCCGGCGATCTCATCAGCTTCAACTATCAGCCGGAATACTACGACTCTCTGACCGGTCGTCTTTGCGAGCGAATTTTGACGTTCTGCACGGTTGGCACGCTTCTTTCGGCGCTGATCGGTCTTCTTGCGGCCTGGCTGCTGTTTTCGTGGCTCTTCCGCGCGAATACCTCCTATTTTTACGCCGGTCTGCCCGTGCGGCGCGAGGCGCTTTTCCTGAGCAATTTCTTTGTCGGCTTGCTTATGGTCACGCTGGTAAACCTCCTGACCGCTCTCACTGCATATTGCGTTACGCTCCTGCACGGCTACCCCCAGCTCTATGCCTGCGCCTGCTTCTTCGGCACGAGCACACTTTCGTTTGTCGGCTTTTACGGCTTTGCGGTGCTTCTGGCAATGATCATCGGTCAGGCAGCCGCCATGCCCGCGGTATATGTGATTTTAAACTTTACCAGCTCTGTCCTCTATTACTCTGTGCAGTCCCTGCTGTCGGAGTTTGTCTATGGCATGAGCAATATCTATCATAACTTTGGCTCTGTTTTCTATCGTCTCAGCCCCATTGCCTACATTATGACCAACGGGCTTTCCGTCCTTCCGGCGCAGCTTGCAGACGGCAGCGCGGATTTTTCCCGGTATCTTTTTTCCAGCTGGGGCTATATTGCCTCTTTGGCAGGCGCCGGTCTTGTATTTGCAGTCCTCGCGCTTTTCGTATTCCGCCGCCGTGAAATGGAGCGCTCCGGCGATGTGATTGCGGTAAAGCCGCTGCGTCCGGTGTTTCTCTACTGCTTTACCGTCGGCTGCTCCATCGTCATTTCCTATGTGATCTCTTCGATGCAGGCGTCGCTGTTCGGCAGCGAAGGCTTCCGCAGGGCGCTGCTGTTTTTGATTCTCGGCGCGTTTTTGGGATATTTTATCGCGCAGATGCTGCTTCAGAAAACGGTTGCTGTCTTCCGGGGCGCAAAAACATGGCTGCGCTTCGGCGCAGTATGTCTGGTTCTTGTGCTTGGCGCTACGGCGGCGCGGTATGACATTCTGGGATTATATTCCCGCGTGCCGGAGGTAGATGACATTTCCTACATTGATCTGTCTTATCTCGGCGAGGCGCGCAGCCGGTCCGATCTTGAGGCAGTCACAGACTTCCAAAAGCTCGCCATTGCGCGCCGGAAGGAAAATGAGGCGGCAGGTGCAGCCAATGTAACCCCTGTTCGCTTTACCTACTACCTCAAAGACGGCTCCGCGCTTTCCTACTGCTACCGTCTGGCAGACAACGAAGCTACGCAGAAGGACCCGGACAGCCTGATCTGCCGTTATGATGCGCTTTTAAATTCCGAGTCCATGGTACTCCGCCGCAATGCCATCCCGGAGGAGTTCTGCCGCGACGATTCCAGCTTTGTCTACTGCAGCATTGAGGACTACGGCTCGCAGAGTATGGCAGATGCTGCGCTCCCCCGCTATCTGTCCGGCGATGCGGCATTCACGTTCTACACGACCTGCATCCTTCCCGATCTCAAGGACACAGAGCTCGGCAAAACGCATATCACCTCCTTCTCACAGGAAACAAAGATGTCTGACTCTGCCGCCATCTACGTCTCGTTCTTTCTCGATCCGACAAAAGAGCAGATCAACGCTTACATAGACCGTGTATATGCAGGCGCTCCCGGGTCTTATTCCGACCACTTCGGTTATACCATCACAAAAGACGCGCGGCGCTCGGCTGCCTATCTGGAAAGCCTTGGCTACAGCTTCGATCTTCCTGCCGAATAACAAACGCGAAAGCCCCTCCCGAACGACAGCTCGTTTGGGAGGGGCTTTTTCTGAGAGTTGATTACGAGATTTGCTTTTCCAGCCGGAGATTTCGGAAATAGAGGCAGATATCGATGCTCACCATGGTGATGTTGAGAATGTAGAAATAGAACGCAAGGTTATGGTTGTGCGTCATGAGCTTGGACGAAATGCCGCAGATGTAACCAAACAGGATGAA
>CAKTSC010000338.1 GCA_934597465.1 uncultured Dysosmobacter sp. | reverse complement strand
TCCTGGGGGATGACGATCTGCCCCCGGTCGCCCACCCGGGCGGTGCCGAAGACCCGGTTTTTCCCCTGGCCCAGAACGTGTTTGCCTGCCGGCATGGCTACCGCCTCCCATCACATTTTTCACACAAATGTGAATTATAGCAGGGGCGGCCGGGCTTTGCAAGAGGGAAATGGGGCGGTTTCCCTTCCAAGGGGGGCAGAGTTGTGGTAGAATGGCGGAAAACGCCGCCGGAGGGCGGCGGGGGAGGAGGAACCGGAATGGAATACCGGAATGTGACGGAGGGGCGCTTCCTCTCCCGGCCAAACCGCTTCATCGCCCGGGTGGAAGTGGGTGGGGAGGAGGTAGTCTGTCACGTGAAAAACACCGGCCGCTGCGCGGAGCTGCTGCGGCCCGGGGCGCGGGTCTATCTGGAGAAGTCCGCCAATCCCGCCCGGAAGACGGCCTGGGATCTCATCGCGGTGGAGAAGGGGGATCTGCTTATCAACATGGACGCCCAGGCCCCCAACCGGGTCTTCACCGAGTGGGCGGCGGAGGGGAAATTCCTGCCGGAGGTGGAGGCCATCCGGCCGGAGTACCGCTACGGGGCGTCCCGGCTGGATTTCGCCCTGACGACGCCCCGGGGTCTCCATCTTGTGGAGGTGAAGGGCGTCACGCTGGAGGAGGGCGGCCACGCCCGCTTCCCGGACGCGCCCACGGAGCGGGGCGTCCGGCACCTGGAGGAGTTGGAGCGGGCCGTGGCGGAGGGGCTGGCGGCCACGGCCTTCTTCGTGATCCAGATGGAGGGGATGCGGGACTTCGCCCCCAACGATGTGACCCACCCGGCCTTCGGGGCGGCGCTGCGGCATGCGGCGGCGAACGGTGTCCGGGTGGAGGCCTGGGAGTGCGCCGTGACGCCGGGGAGTTTGCGGATCGTCCGGCCGGTGCGGGTGCTGCTGTGAGGGGGCGTATGGGGCCGACCCTGCGCGGAGGGCGAAGTAGGCCAGTGTGTCCGGGACGGCGGGGTGTGGTCACCCCGCCCTACGGAGGAAGAGTTGGCAGTGCAGAGGGACGGGCCGTCGTACCCAGCGCCGATCAGGGACGCCGGCCCTACGGGGTGCAGCATTGGCGGTGCACAGCAATGGGCCGATGTGGGCATCGGCCCCTACGAAACGAAAGGAAAGTTACGGCAACTACCCTGGCCAGCGGAGCGACCACGCCTGACCCTCGTCCGCCGTCCTGCTGAAGATGGCTTGACTTTTAGGGAGACGGTGGGGGAAAGGGTGAGAGAGAAAGGAAAAGCCAGCCCGGAGCGGGCTGGCTTTTTGCATGTCACTGGGGCGGGCGTTTGGGGAGGAGGGCGAAGAGGGCCCACGCCAGGAGATATCCGGCCAGGATGGCTCCGGCCAGCCAGAGGTACATGGCGGAGTCAAACTCCCAGCCCAGGTAGGGGACGGCGGGCTTGCGGAGGGCGGTGAGCAGGGCGGCGCCCAGGGGAAGGCAGGCCAGAAGGGGGAGGGGCAGCGTGCGCAGGAGGCGGCGCTTCGCGGGGGCGCTGAGGAGCGCCAGCTGGACAAGGGCCGCAGCGGCGGCGCAGAGGAGCAGGAATGCCATGGCGAGTCTCCTTTCGTATTGCTGAGGGCTTCCCTCAAAGATTTCTTCGGTGTGTTTGGACGAAATGATTTTAAGTGGTGATGGGGTTATTGACGTTGTAGAGTCCGGCGACGCTGTCCAGAGCCAGGGAGAAGACCAGGGACTGGGCCTTGCTCTCCATTCCGGCCTTGGCCATGATGGACTGCATGACGGGATTCTTCTGGGCGGTGGGAACCACCAGGAAGATCATCTCACGCTCCTCGGCGAGAGTCATGCCGAAGAACTTACCGCCGTCGCCGCCGCTGCTCTTGGCGTGAAGGATGGTGCCGCCGGGGGCACCGGCCTCCCGGGCGGCGTCCATGACGAGATCCGTGTAGCCCCGGTTGGCGATGGCTACGATGAGGGTATAGTCGGGGTTCTGCTGCATGGGGACAGCCTCCTTTTCGATGCTTTCCAGGGGGTCGCCGGAGATCTGCCCGGCGGTAAGGTAGCGCAGGGCGGTGACGCCGCCGATGCTGCTGAGGGGCAGGGAGAGGGCGATGCCGTTGCCGGGGGTGGTGATC
>CAKTSC010000337.1 GCA_934597465.1 uncultured Dysosmobacter sp. | reverse complement strand
GTGTTGTCCTTCAGCATCCCGTAGAAGGTGATGATGTGCTCGGCCTTCATGTCGTTGAAGGGCTGCACGGAATCCTTATACTTGTAGAACGCGCTGCGGCTGATGCCGGCTTTCTTGGTGGCGTCCCCCACGGTGTCCGCCTCGCCGGTCTGCATCATCCGCTTGGCCTCCGCCACCTTGATGAAAACCTCCGGCAGGGCGCTGGCCGCCACGATGTAATACTTGACTTCCTTGCTCATTTCGTCCGCCTCCTGTGGTCATTTGTCTTTAGGCTATCATCTTACCACAGAGGCCTCCGGGAATGCAATGCCCATTTCAGCAAAAATCGCCCTGCCGGAGGGGAAAGTTTCCGGCGTTTTGTCTGTCCCGGGCGGACGGAGCGCCCTCTCCCGGCGGCCGCTCACCCGTTTTCTCCCTCCCCCAACCGGGGGAACCGCCCCACCGCCGGGCCTCCCCGGCGGCCCCGGAACCCCTCCGGCAAGCGACCCTTTTCCCCTTCCCCCAGCACCCGGGGACAGGGAAAGCGCCCTGCCGGAGGGCAGGGCGCTTGGGAAAAACGCGGGATGGGGCGCGGGCTCAGCCGCCGTTTCCGCCCCAGAGGTTGCCGAACCAGTCGCCGCCGTCCCCGCCGTCGCCGCCGTCCCCGCCGCCGGGCGGGTCGGGCTCCTCGGGATCCGGCTCCACGGGCAGGGCGCTCTGGTGGACGGGGCAGCCCTCCTCAGGCTGGTTGTTCTTGAGGATATAGGCGCTGTCCCCCACGGGGATGTCGAAGGGGGTGCCGTCCGCCCGGAGGAAGACCTCCCGGTCATAGTCCAGCAGGACGCGGCTCTCGATGCTGCTCTCGGGGCAGTGCTCCCCGGCCACGCACTGGCCCTCGGTGCAGTAGCTCACGAAGACGTGGCGTGCGCAGCTCTCCGTGGGCTCCGTGCCGGGGACTACCTCCACGGTATGAACACGGCCCCGGGGATCGGCCCGGCAGGCGTCCGTGGCCAGCAGGCCGCTGTCCATGCAGACGGTGACGGAGGTCAGGCCGCTGGCCTTGGGGAAGGACTTATACTCCAGCCCCTCGTGCACCTGGCTCATGACCTTGCGCCAGAGGGTCAGGGCGGGGTTGCCGGAGTAAGAGATGCGCTCGTTCGTCTTGTAGCCCGTCCACACCGCCGCGGCGTAGTAGGGGGTATAGCCCGCGAAGTAGCGGTCGTAGTTGTCGCTGGTGGTACCGGTCTTGCCGGCGATGGCCATGTTTCCGAAGTTGGCGGAGGCACCGGTGCCGTTGCGCACCGCCCCCTGGAGGAGCTGATTCACGAAGTAGGCGGTGCTCTCCTTCATGGCCACGTGGGTCTCGGTCTCGTTCTCCAGGATGACGTTGCCGTCGGCGTCCGTGATCCGGGTGTAGAGCCGGGGGGAGTTATAGATACCGCCGTTGGCGAAGGCGGCGTAGGCCGCCGCCATCTCCTCGGTGGTGACGCCCCGGCTGAGGCCGCCCAGGGCCAGAGCGCCGGTGGCGCTGCGATCCTCCTCCGTCAGGGTGGTGATGCCCATGTTCTCCGTCATGAACTGATAGGACTTGTCCAGCCCCAGCTTCAGGATCGTCCGCACGGCCACGGTGTTCAGGGACTGGGCCACGCCATACTGCAGGCTCACAAGACCCGAATACCCGCTGGGGGAGTTCTTAGGCCAGGGGCTGCCGTTGAGGAGCTGGACGGGGTAGTTATCAAAGCTGTCCGCCATGGTGATGGCCCCGTTCTCCAGGGCCGCAGCGTAGGTGGAAACGGGCTTGATGGAGGAGCCGCACTGATGGACGTCCGTCGCGTAGTTCCACACCATGTCGCCCTCCTTCTCGCCCATGTCGCCCACCATGGCCACCACGTTGCCGTTGGTGACATCCACGATGGTGATGCCGGAGCGGATCAGCTGGCCGCTGGCGGAGGTCAGGTTCTTGAGGTTGCCCCGGTCGGCGTAGACGGACTCGGCAATGGCCTGGATGTCCGGGTCGATGGTGGTATAGATGCGGTAGCCGCCGGAGAGGAGCTTGGTGACGGTGGCCTTTCTGTCCATGCCCCAGAGCTCCATCAGGTCCTCGGTGACATCCCGGCGCACCTGGTCCACGAAGTAGGACTGGTAGTTCTGCTGGTCCTTGTTC
>CAKTSC010000336.1 GCA_934597465.1 uncultured Dysosmobacter sp. | reverse complement strand
AAGTACGACCAGCGGCTGGAAGAGCTGGGCGGTCAGCGGGGCGACCGCATGGCCCAGCGGGGCGGCAAGGAGAAGATCCGCTCCGGCAGCCAGCGCAAGGGCAACCAGCCCTTCTCCAACAAGCGCCGGGGCGACGAGGCCGAGAAGATGCGCCGCCTCCAGCTGGAGATCGCCAAGAAGGCCCCCGTCAAGGTGCAGATCCCGGACGAGATCAGCGTGGGCGAGCTTGCCTCCCGCATGAAGAAGACCGGCGCCGAGGTCGTCAAGTGCCTGATGAAAAACGGCATCATGGCCTCCCTCTCCCAGCTCATCGACTATGATACCGCCGCCTTCGTGGCCGAGGAGATGGGCTGCAAGGTGGAGAAGGAAGTGGTCGTCACCATCGAGGAAAAGCTCATCGACGACCACAAGGACGCCGAGGAGGATCTGGTGCCCCGGGCCCCCGTGGTGGTGGTCATGGGCCACGTCGACCACGGCAAGACCTCCCTGCTGGATACCATCCGGAATACCTCCGTGGCCGCGGGCGAGGCCGGCGGCATCACCCAGCACATCGGCGCCTACCAGGTGCAGGTGAACGGCAAGCCCATCACCTTCCTGGACACCCCGGGCCACGAGGCCTTCACCTCCATGCGCGCCCGGGGCGCCATGATCACCGACATCGCCATCCTGATGGTGGCGGCGGACGACGGCATCATGCCCCAGACCGTGGAGTCCATCAACCACGCCAAGGCCGCCGGCATCCCCATCATCGTGGCCATCAACAAGATCGACAAGGAGAACGCCAACCCCGACCGCGTCCTCCAGCAGCTCACCGAGTACGGTCTCGTGCCCGAGGAGTGGGGCGGCGAGACCATCGTCTGCAAGGTCAGCGCCAAGAAGAACATCGGCATCGACAACCTTCTGGAGAACCTCGTTGTCCTGGCCGAGGTGCTGGAGCTGAAGGCCAACCCCAACCGGGCGGGCCAGGGCACCGTCATCGAGGCCCGGCTCGACAAGGGCCGGGGCCCCGTGGCGACCCTTCTTGTGCAGAACGGCACCCTCAAGCAGGGCGACGTCATCATCGCCGGTACCGCCGTGGGCCGCGTGCGCACCATGCTGGACTACAAGGGCGGCCGCCTCACCGAGGCCGGGCCCTCCGTCCCCGTGGAGGTCGCGGGCCTCTCCGAGACTCCCAGCGCCGGTTCCCCCTTCTTCGCCGTGGCCGACGAGCGCATGGCGAGAGAGCTGGTGGAGCAGCGCAAGGCCGAGGAGCGGGCCAAGGCCGCGGCTCCCGTGCAGAAGGTGTCCCTGGAGAACCTCTTCAGCCAGCTGCAGGCCGGCGAGCGCAAGGAGCTGGCCCTCATCGTCAAGGCCGACGTGCAGGGCAGCGTGGAGGCCGTGAAGGCGTCTCTCGAGAAGCTCTCCAACGACGAGGTCAACGTCCGGGTCATCCACGGTGCCGTTGGCGCCATCAACGAGTCCGACGTGATGCTGGCCGCGTCCTCCAACGCCATCATCGTGGGCTTCAACGTCCGGCCGGACGCCACCGCCCGGGACAGCGCCGCCCGCCAGAACGTGGATGTCCGGCTCTACCGGGTCATCTACGACGCCATCGACGAGATCGAGGCGGCCATGAAGGGCATGCTGGCGCCCAAGTACCGGGAGGTGGTCCTGGGCCACGCCGAGGTCCGGGAGACCTACAAGGTCTCCTCCGTGGGCACGGTGGCCGGCTGCTACGTGCAGGACGGCCTGCTGCGCCGGGACTGCTCCGTCCGCGTCGTGCGGGACGGCATCGTGGTCCACGAGGGCGTTCTCGGCTCCCTGCAGCGCTTCAAGGACGCCGTCAAGGAGGTCAAGGAGCGCTTTGAGTGCGGTTTGACCGTGGAGAAGTTCAACGATCTGAAGCTGGGCGACATCATCGAGGCCTACACCATGGAGGAGATCCCCCGCTGAGGGCGCTCCCCCGGGAGAACGTAAGATCCACCTGAGAGGGGCGGCGGCCTGGCCGCCGCCCCTGTTTGTTTTACCCCCAAAGGAGGTTAAGCTTATGGCATCCAACCGAATCGCGCGTATCAACGAGGAGATCCAGCGGCAGATCAGCGCGGATATCCGGCGGCTGAAGGACCCCCGGGTCAGCGGCAGCGGCATGGTCTCCGTCACCCGGGTGGACACCACCG
>CAKTSC010000335.1 GCA_934597465.1 uncultured Dysosmobacter sp. | reverse complement strand
GCGGGCCTTATGAGCAACAGCGCCGTGGCCGCCCGGATGTTCGAGGCCCTCTACGAGGCCGGCATCAACATCCAGATGATCAATACCTCCGAGATCCGGGTCTCCGTCCTGCTGGACGAGGGGGACGTGAACCGGGCCGTGAAGGCCATCCACGACAAGTTCTTCGACGAGCTGTAAGGCCGCCGGAGCCCCGAACCCGCCCCCCGGTTCTGCCCCGTCCCCTCCCGGCATAGACTGGCCGTGAGGTGATGAGCGTGAAAGAACCCTTTACCCGCTTCGCCCTGCGCTTTCCCCTGACGCTGGGGGCGGGGGCGGTGATGCTCCTGCTCCACGACGCCCTGGCGGGCGGCATCCTGGGGGCCCTGCTGCCCCGGAACGCCTCCGCCTGGGAGCTCTCGAAGCTGGCCTTCTTCCCGCCGCTTCTGTGCCTGGCCACCACGTCCCGGCAGAGCGGCGGCGTCCGGCGTGTCCTGCGCCGGGCCGCGCCGCCGGTGCTGGCCGCGAGCCTTCTGATGGCGGCGGCCGGGGGGGTGGCGGCGTCCCTGACCCAGAATACCGCCGCGCTGATGCTCTTATGGATCGTCCTCGCCGCCCTGTGCCTGGCCCTGGCCGAGCACTGGGAGGGCGGCACCGTCTGGACGGTGCTGCTGGCGGCCCTGGGCATCGCCTATGTGCTCTTTTCCTTCCGCCCGCCTGCTCTCCCACTCTTCCTGGAGCCGGGGGACGCGGCGGCCATGGCCCCCATCGCCTGGTGAGGGCCCCATTCGCCCCGCCGGGGCATCCACAAAGGAGTGAAGACTATGCACGCCATCGTCACCGTGGTGGGCAACGACCGGGTGGGCATCATCGCCGCGGTCTGTTCCCTGCTGGCGGAAAACAACGTCAACATCCTGGACATCTCCCAGACCATCCTCCATGGCAAGTTCACCATGGTCATGGTCGTGGACATCGAGAAGCTCCCCTGCTCCTTCACGGATCTGGCCGGGAAGCTGGACGCCCTGGGGGAGAGGATGGGTATCGCCATCCGCGTCCAGCGCCAGGAGATCTTCGACGCCATGCACAGCATCTGAGCATTTCGCGGAAGAAGCGGCTTTGCCGCTTCTTCCGCGATTCACCGGGGAGGCAGCAAAAAAGCCTCGCAGAGTTTCGCGCCCGCAGGCGCGAAAGGATCTTAATCGTTTTTCCCGGCGGCACGCCCCAGGGCGGCCTCTCTTGCCCCTCTGGGGCAATTCACCTTCTGTACGTCGGGAAAAACACCTCAGGGCTCCCACCGGAACCCAGCGAAGCGGATCCGGTGGGAAAAGGAGGAGCAACGAAGTGAGTGAGCTTCCGCCCGCAGGGCGAAAGCGAAGGATACGGAGTTTGCGCCGACGCCGGAGCGAGCGTCGAATCAGCCGCCTTTGGCGGCTGACCGAGGCGCAGAGCGCAGTGAAATCCCCTCAAAAAAACGGCGAAGCCGCTTTTTTGAATTCACCTAGGAGGCATTCTATGCTCAATCAGAAGGACATCCTCTCTACCATTGAGATGATCGACCAGCAGCACCTGGACATCCGCACCGTCACCATGGGGATCTCCCTCCTCTCCTGCTGCGACGCCGACGCCAAGGCCGCCTGCGCCAAGATCTACGAGAAGATCACCCGCAGCGCGGAAAAGCTGGTGGCCACCGGCGAAGCCATCGAGCGGGAGTTCGGCATCCCCATCGTCAATAAGCGGATCTCCGTGACCCCCATGGCCCTGGTGGCCGCCGCCAGCCGCGCGGAAGACTACGTTCCCTTCGCCCTGGCCCTGGACCGGGCCGCCAAGACCTGCGGCGTCAACTTCATCGGCGGCTACTCCGCTCTCGTGCAGAAGGGCATGACGGCGGCGGACGAGAAGCTCATCCGCTCCATCCCGGAGGCGCTGGCGGAGACGGAGCTGGTCTGCTCCTCCGTCAACGTGGGCTCCACCCGGGCGGGCATCAATATGGATGCCGTCCGCCTGATGGGGGAGATCGTGAAAGCGACCGCCGCCCGCACCGCGGACCAGGACGGTCTCGGCTGCGCGAAGCTGGTGGTCTTCTGCAACGCGGTGGAGGACAACCCCTTCATGGCCGGAGCCTTCCACGGGGTGGGGGAGGCCGAGAAGGTCATCAACGTGGGCGTCTCCGGCCCGGGCGTGGTGTACCACGCCTTGAAG
>CAKTSC010000334.1 GCA_934597465.1 uncultured Dysosmobacter sp. | reverse complement strand
TGGGGGAAGGAAGTCCCTGGGCGGGGCGTTTTGGGGGAGCTTCCTTTTGGGTGAGGATGCGCATGGCTGGCGGGAGAGGGCACGGCGGGCGGTTGCGGGGGTGGGGGGTGTGTGATAAAATTAGAGAGATCCGCGACCTGGGCGGAGGGAACCGTACTATATAGGGGAAAGCGGCTTTCAAATTCAGAAGAGGAGGGCTTCCCTTTGGATGACAAGGCGCTCATTGAGCGGTATTGGGCAAGAGACGAAGCGGCCATCGAAGAGACCTCCGCGAGGTACGGGAGGCTCTGCTTCCACATTGCGGGCAATATCCTGCGGGATCCCCAGGACTGCGAGGAGTGCGTCAACGACAGCTATCTCGCCGTCTGGAACGCCATCCCCACCCAGCGGCCGGAGCGGTTTCCGGTGTTCCTGGGCAGGATCACCCGGAACCTGGCGCTGAAGCGGCGGGACTACCTCTCCGCCGCCAAGCGGAACCCCGCCGCCAGCGTTTCCCTGGAGGAGCTGGGGGACTGCGTGTCCGGCGGGCGGAGCCCGGAGAGCGAGCTGGAGAACCGGTGCATCGAGGAGGCCATCAGCGCCTTCCTCTGGGCGCAGGAGGCGGAGAAGCGGAACGTTTTCCTCCGGCGGTACTGGTATTTCGACTCCATCGAGACCATCTGCCGGAGCACGGGCTTTGGCGAGAGCAAGGTGAAATCCATGCTGGCCGCCATGCGGCGGAAGCTGCGGGAGCAGCTGGAAAGGGAGGGCATCGAGCTATGAACGGAAGACAGTTGGCGGAGCGGATGGGAAACATCGACGAGCGGCTGGTGGAGGAGGCCCGGGAGATCCCCAACTACGGGCGGCTGCGCCGCCGGAGGGGCTGGCGGAGGGTGGCTGCCCTGGCGGCAGTCCTGGCCCTGATGCTGGGCAGCGGCGCGGTGGGGGCGCTGGCCTTCGGCGCGCAGCCCGGCGCGGAGGCCCCCGCGAGGCAGGAGACGGTGGAGCTAGCGAAGATCGGGCTGACGCTGCTCCTGCCGGAGGACTGGGCGGGGCGCTATGAGGTGGTGGAGGAGACCTTCACCCCCTACGGTTCCCCCATGTGGGAGTTCTGCGCCAAGGCGGTCTATGATGCCGGGATGGCGGGGGAAGGGGGCTTTTCCTACCGGGGAACCCTCTTCACGGTGTTCCAGTGCGCGGACTACTCGATGTCGGCGGAGGAGTTCCGGGAGGGGAGCCTTGCCGGGATCGGCCGCTACCTCTTCGCAACGGAGAACGCCACCTACGCCCTGCTCTACGCGACGGATGTCCAGTTCGATCCGGAGGATCCCGCCCAGCAGGCGGAGTGGAGCAGCCTGGCCCAAGGGATGGAGGAGCTCCGCTTCGTGCTCGCGCCCCTGGCGGGGGCGTGAGGCTTCCCGGCGGAGGAACTGACTTTGGAGAAAATGCAAATTTCGCCCCGGCGCTGCCAACGGCAGCGCCGGGGCGAGGTCTTTCCGGGGAGGGGCGGTTTTTGGCGGAGGGAGGGGATTTTTCCGCTTGCAAAATGGGGGGATTGCCGATAGAATAGAAAAGATGTGTCAAAAGGCCGGGGCCGCGCGGGCAGAACCCGGCTGTCAACGGGATCTTTGAAAGGGGGAGAGAGCTATCAAGGAACAGAATCGACCCAAGGCGCTGCGGCACCTGAAGCAGTGCCTGCGGGGGTATCGCGGCTGGACGGCCGCCGCCGCCCTCTTCGGAGGGCTGGAGGTGGTGCTGGAGGTCTTCATTCCCATGCTGATGTCCGTCATCGTGGACGGCGGGCTCTACCGGGAGGAGGACTTCATGCTGCGCGCCTGGTTTCCGGAGGAGCTCATCGCCCAGCGAGACCGCTTTGTTCTGACGGTGGGCGGCATCATGATCGCCATTGCCTGCTGCTCCATGATCTGCGGGCTGCTCAGCGCCCGCTGCTCCGCCATCGCCAGCCAGGGCTTCGCCAGAAATTTGCGGCAGATGCTGCTGGAGAAGCTCCAGAGCTTCTCCTTCTCCAACATCGACCGCTTCTCCACCCCCAGCCTCATCACCCGGGCCACCACGGACGTGAACACCGTCCGCACCACCATGCACCTCATCATTCGCTCCTTGACCCGGAGCCCCATCATGCTGGTGCTGGCCACGGTGATGGCCTTCACCATCTCGCCCCATCTGGCCCTCTTCTTC
>CAKTSC010000333.1 GCA_934597465.1 uncultured Dysosmobacter sp. | reverse complement strand
CAGATCTCGTCAAAGTCAAAGCGGTTCAGAATGGCCACGTGGCCCATGGCGCTCTCCACCAGCGCTTCGGCGGTAACGCCGCCGTACTTGGCCCGGAGCTCCCGTTCCAGGGACCCGCCGTTGACGCCGATGCGGATGGGGATGCCCCTTTGACGGCAGGCGTCCGCCACGGCCTTCACCCGCTCCTCCGAGCCGATGTTGCCGGGATTGATGCGGATGGCGTCCACGCCCCGCTCCGCCGCCATCAGGGCCAGGCGGTGGCTGAAATGGATATCCGCCACCAGGGGGATGTGGATCTGTTCCTTGATCTGATCCAGGGCGCGGGCCGCCGCCTCGTCCGGCACGGCCACCCGGATGATCTCGCAGCCCGCCTCCTCCAGCCGGAGGATCTGGGCGACCGTGGCCGCCACATCATCGGTCTTCGTATTGCACATGGACTGGATGCTCACCGGGGCGCCGCCGCCCACGGGCACCGTGCCCACGTTGATTCGCCTCGTCATGGCATTCGCCTCTTATCGGATGAGTTTGAAGATATCGTGGGCCGTCACAAAAAGCATGAAGCCCATCAGGGCCACCAGAAACACCGAGCTGATGGCGTTCTCATACTTTGCGGGGATGCGGCGGCGGAAGAGCTTCGCCGCCAGGGTATCCAGGATCAGGAAGAGGATGTGTCCCCCGTCCAGTGCCGGGATGGGCAGAAGGTTCATCACCGCCAAGTTCACCGCGATGAGGGCCGCGAAGCTGGCGATGCTGCGGATGGCGGCCACCGTGCCGTTCTGGTCGTGGGCCTCCGCCTGCTGCTGGGACTCCATCCCCACGTCCGTGATGGTAGAGACGATGGCCACCGGCCCGCCCACATCGTCCATGGACGCGCCGCCCGTCACCAGCTGCCGCAGACTGAACCACACCAGCTGCACATAATCCACCGTCTGATACCAGACGTAGCGGAGCCAGGTGCCCACGCTGTCCGACGCCACCAGTGCCCCGGTCACATAGAGCCCGAAGCCCCGGTAGCTCTTCCCGTCCATGGACGTGCAGTCCCGCTCCTGCAGCTCCACCCGGTAGTGCTCCCCGTTCTCCCGGACGAACTCAAGCTCCACCGTGTCCCCGGCGTAGGCCAGGTACATCTCGGTGTCACCCTTGACATAGGCCCGGTAGCCGTTGATCTTGTAGAAGCGGTCGCCGGGCTGGATCAGGCCCCCCTCCACCGCCTCCAGCTCCGGCGCCGTGCCCAGCACGGCGTCCACATAGAACCCGGCGGCCCCGGCGAAGAGGATGGCGATGATGAGAAGGCCGGTGAGAAAGTTCATCCCCGCCCCGGCGGCAAAGATCAGAAGCTTTTTCCAGAAGCCCTGATTCCCCAGGGCCCGGGGGCTCTCGGACTCCTCGCCCTCCCCCTCCATGGCGCAGAAGCCGCCGATGGGCAGCAGCCGCAGGGAGTACTGTGTCTCCCCCTTCTCCCGCTTCCAGAGGCAGGGCCCCATGCCGATGGAGAACTCGTTGACCTGGACGCCGCAGAGCTTTGCCGCCAGGAAATGGCCCAGCTCATGGACGGCGATGAGGACGCCGAAGATGAGGATGGCCGCCAGGATAAAGGGCAGCTTCGCCAAGAACACGCTCATTCAATGAACTCCTTTGAGAATTTCCGTCTCCACGGCCCGCCGGGCCGCGGCGTCCGCCGCCAGGATGTCCTCCAGCTCCGGATCATCCCGCACCGGCACCTGCTCCAGGGCCGCCGCCACCAGGCGGGGGATGTCCGGGAAGCCGATCTCCCGGCGGAGGAAGTGCCCCACCGCCGCCTCGTTGGCGCCGTTGAGGATGGCGCAGGCGGTGCCGCCCCGCCGGGCGGCCCCCTCGGCCAGCGCCAGGCATGGGAAGATCTCCCGATCCGGCGCGGCGAAGGTCAGGGGCGGGCAGGAGAGAAGATCCAGCGGCGGGAGAGAGCTCTCCGCCCGCCGGGGCCAGGTCATGGCATAGCGGATGGGCAGGCGCATGTCCGGCGTGCCCAGCTGGGCCAGCACCGCCCCGTCCCGGAACTCCACCAGGGAGTGGACGATGCTCTGCCGGTGGATCAAGACCTCCACCTGGGAGAGGGGCAGGCGGTAAAGCCGCATGGCCTCGATGACCTCCAGGCCCTTGTTCATCAGCGTGGCGCAGTCCACGGTGATCTTCTCGCCCATTTT
>CAKTSC010000332.1 GCA_934597465.1 uncultured Dysosmobacter sp. | reverse complement strand
GAGCAGGCGGCCCGGCAGGGCCACCCCGGGGCCCAGTGCAACTGCGGCATCCTCTGCTTCAACGGCCAGGGCACGCCCCGGGATCCCCAGCAGGCCAAGGCCTGGTTTGAGAAGGCCGCCGCCCAGGGCGACGATTTCGCCCGCCAGGTGCTCCAGGAGAACTTCCCCCAGTCCTGACCCCTAAAAAACACCAGGGCCCCCGGCGTTCCCGCCGGGGGCCCTGCCATATTCCGGGGAGCTTACCCTCTCTTCCGCTCCGCCTCCCGCTGGAAGCTGTGGAGCCAGTCGCTCTTATAGTAGTAGATCAGCAGCACCACGGTGCTGACGCTCCAGGTGATGGGATAGACCCAGTTGACGGTGTTGATGCTCTGGGTGATGGGCACCACGATGAGAAGGATGCTCACCCGCAGCACGCACCAGACCGAGAGCATCACCACCATGGGCACCATGGCCCGCCCGGCGCCCCGCAGCACGGCGGAGAGACAGTGGGTGGCCGCCAGCAGGCAGAAGAACAGGGCACAGATGTGGGCCTTGTCCACGCCGAAGGCGATGGCCTCCGGCGAATCGCAGAAGGCCCCGATGAAGGCGGGGGAGAAGACGTAGGTGATGACGCCGATGCCCTCCGCGATGAGGAGGGAGCAGAGGATGCCGAAGCGGGCCCCCTTCTTGGCCCGGTCAAACTCCTCGGCCCCCAGGTTCTGCCCCACGAAGGTGGTGATGGCGGAGGTGAAGCTGGTGATGGGCAGGAAGGCGAAGCCCTCCACCTTGGCGTAAGCGCCGCAGCCGCTCATGGCCAGCTCGCCGAAGGCGTTGATGTTGCTCTGCACCACCACGTTGGCAAAGCCGATGACGCTGTTCTGAAAGCCGGAGGGCAGGCCGTAGCGCAGGATGAGGCGCAGCATCTCCCGGTCCGGCCGGATCTCCCGGAGCACCAGGCGGTGGTCCTCCTTGGTCCGGAAGAGCCGCCGCAGGCAGAGGGCGGCGCTGAGGAACTGGGCCAGGATGGTGGCAAGGGCCGCCCCGTCCACCCCCATCCGGAAGACCCCGATGAAGAGGAGGTCCAGGAAAACATTGGTGACGGAGGAGATGATGAGGTAGTAGAGGGGGTGGCGGCTGTCGCCCACCGCCTGCATGATGCCCATGCAGGCGTTATAGAGGGAGAGGCCAAGGCTGCCGGCAAAGTAGATGCGGATGTAGGTGACGCTCTGGGGCATGACCTCCGCCGGGGTGCCCATCCAGCCCAGGATGATGGGGGTCAGGGTGGTGCCGATGAGGGTCAGGGCCGTGCCGGAGAGCAGGGCGAAGAGGATGGCGTTGTGGACGGCCTTGCGCATCTTCTCCGTCTCCCGGGAGCCGAAGTAGCGGGAGATCACCACGCCCGCCCCCATGAAGATGCCGGCGAAGAAGCCCACAAGAAGGAAGACCAGCGTCCCCGTGGAGGTGACGGCGGCCAGGGACCGGTCGCCCAGCAGGTTCCCCACGATGAGGGCGTCCGCCGTGTTGTAGAGCTGCTGGAAGAGGTTCCCCAGGAAGAGGGGCACCGCGAAGCGGACGATCTTGTCCGGGATGGAGCCCTCCGTCATGCGTACCTGCGTTGCTTTCATTGCCTGCCGCCTTTCGCCGCCGTGTAAAGATTCCGCAAAGAGGCGTCCCCGAAAAAAAGACGCCTTGTAAAGTCCATGTAAAATGGGACCGTCAGCGTGAATATTTATTATAGCAGGGTCTTTGGCGGACTGCAAGGGTTTTCCTGCCTTTCACCGGCGAACAGGGGCGAAAACTTTCGTTTCTTGTAGGAAAACACAGTGGGATCGCCCCCCAGACCCCCGCATTTGTCAGGGCGCACAGTTGCGCTTTGTAAAATGTATCTGCTAGGATGGCGGTATAAAGGGAAAGTATGAAAGACATTTTCGGGAGAGATACCGGCGCACCGCCGGGAAGGAGCGCGCATGAGCATTTTTGACGTGTTGGATCTCATCGGGGGCCTGGCCCTCTTCCTCTTCGGCATGCACATCATGGGGGACGCCCTGGAGAAGGCCGCGGGCTCCCGGCTGAAAAACATCCTCGCGGGCATGACCGGCAGCCCCTTCCGGGCGCTGCTGCTGGGCCTCGGCGTCACGGCGGTGATCCAGTCCTCCTCCGCCACCACCGTCATGGTGGTGGGCTTCGTGAACTCCGGCCTCATGG
>CAKTSC010000331.1 GCA_934597465.1 uncultured Dysosmobacter sp. | reverse complement strand
GGCAGCACCCCCTGGGTGCCTGCCACGGCGGGACTGCTGCTGGGCAGCGCCATCGTCCGGGATCTCATCGCGGGAACAGCGGGAAAGGGGGAGACCCAATGCTGACAGGGACCATCATCAACGCCCTGGCCATCCTGGCGGGCTCCGCCGTGGGCCTGGGGGTCCACGCCCTGGCGGGGCGCTTCTCCGCCGTGCTGGGGGCCAGGGGCACCCGCCTGGGGGAGCGGCTGCAGACCATCATGATGCAGGGCATCTCCCTCTGCGTGCTCTATGTGGGCATCAGCGGCAGCCTCAAGGGGCAGAACACCCTGGTGGCCATCCTCTCCATGGTGATCGGCGCCGTCCTGGGGGAGCTGCTGGACCTGGATGCCCGGATGGGCAGGCTGGGCCAGTGGGTGCAGGACAAGCTCACATTCTGAAAAGCGGCGGCAGCTCCGTGGCGGACGGCTTCGTGACGGCCTCCCTGGTCTTCTGCGTGGGGGCCATGGCCATCGTGGGTGCGCTGGAAAACGGCCTCACCGGGCAGTTTGACACCCTGAAGGCCAAGGCCGTGCTGGACGGCGTCAGTGCCGTGGTCTTCGCCTCCTCCCTGGGGCTGGGCGTGGTCCTCTCGGCCGTGGCGGTCTTCCTCTATCAGGGCGTCATCGCCCTGGCGGCAGGCGCCCTCTCTCCCCTGCTGGGGGACGCCGTCATCGCGGAGATGACCTGCGTGGGGTCCCTTCTCATCGTGGCCCTGAGCTTCAACAACCTGGGCATGACCAAGATCAAGATCATGAACCTGCTGCCCGCCATCTTCCTGCCCACCCTCCTCTGCCGCATCCTATGAGAAGACTGGACATCACGGCCCTCTCATCCACTTATGCCGTCCGTCCGCTGACGCCGGAGGACGCGGATGCCGTTCTGGCTCTGGCCGCCGGGAACGAGCTCTTCTACCGCTACCACCCGCCCCTGCCGGACCGGGGGAGCATCCTCTCCGACATGACGGCCCTGCCCCCGGGGAAGGGGCCGGAGGACAAGTACTTCTTGGGTCTCTTCCAGGGAGAGCGCCTCACGGCGGTGATGGACCTGATCCTGGGCTATCCGGAGGCGGACAGCGCCTGGATGGGCTGGTTCATCCTCTCCCCCGCCTGCCAGGGTCGGGGCATGGGCAGCGGCATCCTGCGGGATGTGGAAGCCGCCCTTCGGGCGGCAGGCTTCCGGACACTGCGGCTGGCGGTAGACCGGGGCAATCCCCAGAGCTGGGCCTTCTGGACGAAGAACGGCTGCACCCGCGACGGCCCCGAACGCCCCAACGGCTTCTCCGCCTATCTCCCCATGAAGAAAGCATTATAAAAAGCGGCGGACAGCTGTCCGCCGCTTTCGTTATTCCTCTTCGGACTCCTCCGCCCGCAGACCCAGGACCCGAAGGTAATCCCGGCCACCGTAGAGCACCCGGTCGATGTAGACATCCGTTCCCACCGTGCGGTAGAAGATCATGTAGCTGCCGCTGGTGAGATAGCGGTAATCCGCGCCGTCCCGGAGCTCCGTGACTGCGGAGAGCGGGGTTCCTATCAGGGCCTGCCCCCGCAGCAGGCGGACATTCTGCATGATCCGCTTCACGGTGGCCAGTGCCGCGACAGGGTTCTCCAGGTCCCTGCTGATATAGCGCTTGATCTCCTGGAGGTCCGCCTGGGCATCCGGCGTCAGGTGCAGCTCATTCGTGGTGGATCCCAAGGCTCTCCTCCACCTCCTCCACGGTGAGATACCCCTCCGTCTCGCCGGAGCGGCGGCCCTTGGCCAGTTCGCTCATGAGGCGGCGGGCAGCCAGCGTCCGCTCATAGTCCCGCATGTCCACGATGGCGTATTTCCCCCGGCCATTCTTGGTGAGGAAGACGGGAGAACCCTCGTCCACGTCCCGCAGGACCTCGGTATAGTTGCGCAGATCGGAGATCGGCTTGATGTTCGGCATGGTGATCCCTCCTTTTGGGGATAGTATACCCGATTTCGCTGAGGAATTCAACCCCAAATCTTACAGCGCATTTCCGTGAAAGTGCAGAAAAAGCCCGCAGCCGGTTGGCTGCGGGCTTTTGGGGCTTTGAGCAAAAATTACTTGAGCTCGACCTTGCCGCCGACCTCTTCGATCTGCTTCTTGAGAGCCTCGGCCTCGTCCTTGGAGACGCCTTCCTTCAGAGCCTTGGGAGCGCCCTCGACGG
>CAKTSC010000330.1 GCA_934597465.1 uncultured Dysosmobacter sp. | reverse complement strand
AACCTGAAGGGCCACAAGAGCGTGGGCGGCCTGCGGGCTTCCATCTACAACGCCATGCCCAAGGAGGGCGTGGAGGCCCTGGTGGACTTCCTGCGGAAGTACGAAGCGGAGCACGCCTAACGTCGTTTCGCCGGAATGGCGCTGCCATTCCGGCGAGAAAAGCCTCGTTCAGACGCCTGCCGGGCGTCTGAACGATGGCGTGACACTCCGCTCGGACGCCGCCTTTGGCGGCGACACTTCGCTGCGTGAGAGGGATTTTTCGCCACGTACAGAAGGTGAATTGCCCCGAAGGGGCAAGAGAAGCCACTCTGGAGTGTGCCGCGGCGAAAAATGATTTTGATTTTTTCTCCCGCCGAGGGCGGGAGAAACCGGGGGCGCCGCCCCCCGGCCCCCTTTGGGGCAAGTAAGGGCAGGAGATTAGGCATTATCCCATAACCCCCCGCTTTCCCTTCCCTCTGATGCGCCTGTTCCCCAGCGGGCGCGGGAATTTTTCTGCCGGGCGATCCTGGGGAGCGCCGGAACATGAATGAAAGGGGAAACTCACTATGGCAATTCGCGTACTGGTCACCGACGGCATGGACGCCGGGGCAATGGAGCAGCTCCGCAAGGACGGGTTTGAGGTCGTGGAGCAGTTCTACGAGCCCGACCAGCTGGGCGCCGCCCTGAAGGACTTCGACGCCGTCATCATCCGCTCCGCCACCAAGATCAAGAAGCAGCAGGTGGATGACGCCAAGGGCGGCAGACTGAAGCTCATCATCCGGGCCGGCGTCGGCATGGACAACATCGACATCCCCTACGCCGAGGCCGCCGGCATCGCCTGCAAGAATACCCCCCGGGCCTCCTCCAACGCCGTGGCGGAGCTGGCCATCTCCCTGCTCTTCTCCTGCGCCCGCAGCATCTCCATCGCAGGCCACACCATGCGGGAGAACAAGTGGGAGAAGAAGGCCTACTCCAAGGGCTTTGAGGTCTCCGGCAAGACCGTGGGCGTCATCGGCTATGGCCGCATCGGCCGCATGGTGGGCGACAAGTGCCAGGCCCTGGGCGCCAAGGTGCTGTCTGTTGTCCACCGCACGAAGCCTGAGGGCTGCGAGTGCGAGACCATGCACTTTGTCAGCATGGACGAGCTGCTGGCCCAGTCCGACGTCATCATCCTCTGCGCCCCCGGCGGCGGCAAGGCCATCGTGGACGCCGAGGCCATCGCCAAGATGAAGGACGGCGTGGTCATCATCAACGTCTCCCGGGGCGCCAACGTGGACGAAGCCGCCCTGCTGGACGCCCTGAACAGCGGCAAGGTCAAGGCCGCCGGTCTCGACGTCTGGATGAGCGAGAAGGATCCCAACTGGGCTCTGGCCCAGCATCCCGCCGTGTCCTGCACTCCCCACATCGGCGCGGGCACCAAGGAAGCCCAGAAGCGCATCGGTGCGGAGCTGGTGGACATCGTGGAGCACTTCGCGTTCTGAGAACGAACTTTTTTCAAAATCCCCCCGCGGCAATGAGTGGGCCGCATGAGACAGTCAACAGGCACAGCAGGATCATCTTGCTGTGCCTGCTTTTATGTCATTTGTCAAGCGGATCCCAAGGTGCGCTTCAATACACCTTCCGGTATACCGTGCGGGCATTCCTTGCCTCTCCCTTTGGGAGAGGTGGATGAGCGGAGCGAAGGCGGAGAAGGTCATCGCAAAAGCTCCCTCTCCACGAGTAGCGCTTGTCTCTCCCTCTGGGCGAGATTGTTGAGTGCAGCGAAGACGGGGAAGGCAGCAATGAGCATAGCAAAAGACACCCCTCCAGAAGGCTGCAAGACCCTCTCAGTCACCTGCGGTGACAGCTCTCCCAGAGGGAGAGCCAAGGAGCTGCGGCCGCTACGCTGGCGGGAGCATTGCAGCCGCTCCCGAAGGGAGATCCACGGGGCTGTACCTTGTTACTTCGCATGTTGGCATGAGGAATGGAGCGTATCGGCAGCGATACGCCCCATGAGCTGTTTTACGACCGTCCACCAAACGCTGCATTTTTCTGTAGGTTTTGGGAATGGGGGAATCGTGCGAAAAGGAACGGCTTCCTTACGGAAGCCGTTCCTTTTTTATGGCTTTTGGGTCAGAAACCGCAGGCGCTTACAGGCCGCCCTTCTCGTCCAGCTTGAGGACGGCGTTGAGCATGACGGTAGCAGCCTTGGTGCAGAGCTCATCGCTGGTGTGCT
>CAKTSC010000329.1 GCA_934597465.1 uncultured Dysosmobacter sp. | reverse complement strand
GAGGGCGCCAAGATGGAGTATGAGGTCTGGATCCCCGCCGACGGCAAGGGCGATCACCCCTCCTTCATGATCCTGACTCTGGCCAAGGATGCCCTGGCCGAGATCGGCATGACCCTCACCATCAAGGATCTGACCAACTCCGCCGACCTGTGGACCGCTCTGGAGGCCCAGCAGGTGGCCATGTGGGCTGCCGCCTGGGGCGCCACCCCGGATCCCGATATGTATCAGGTCTACTACTCTGACGTTGCCAATGCCGGCTCCGCCACCGACGGCCAGAACCCCCTGGGCGGCAGCGCGCAGGGCGGCTCCAACTACATGTACTGCATCGCCGATCCCGAGCTGGATCAGCTGATCATGGATGCCCGCAACACCACCGACCAGACCTACCGGAAGGCCATGTACAAGGCCTGCCTCGATATCGTCATCGACTGGGCCGTGGAGATCCCTGTCTATCAGCGCCAGAACGCCATCATCTTCTCCTCTGAGCGCGTCAACATGGATACTGTGACCCCCGACATCACCACCTTCTATGGCTGGATGAGCGAGGTCCAGAACATCGAGCTGGCGAAGTAATTCACCGCGAATCCATCCGGCCGCCTGACCGGATGATACCAGGCGGTTGCCCCGGGGGTATACCCCGGGGCAACCGGACTGCGTATCAAGGAAGGGCTTTGCTGCCCAAAAGGGGGAAAGCCTTTCCTTGATACGCAGTGAGGGATTTGAAAAAATCTCCAAACTACCCACGGCATCGTGGAGATCGGAGGAGTATTTGTGCGAAAATACATTATCAAGCGTATCCTGATTTCGATTGTCATCCTCTTCTTTGTGGCGTTTATCATCTATGCCCTGATGCGCTGTCTGCCGACGTCCTACATTGAGAATATGGCACGGCAGAAGTCCATGCAGCCCGGCTCCAAGAGCTTTGACGAGTGGATGGAGCAGCTCACCGCCATGTATAACATGGATAAGGGCATCGTCTATGGCTTCTTCGCCTGGATCGGCCAGATGTTCCGGGGCGAGTTCGGCGACAGCTGGTTCTATACCGTGCCTGTCATCCAGAAGTTCAACAGCAGCATCTGGGTCAGCTTCTGGATGGGCCTTGTGGCCATGGTGCTGGAGCTCATCATCGCCATCCCTCTGGGCGTTATCGCCGCTACAAAGCAGTATTCCAAGACGGACTATACCATCTCTGTGCTGGCTCTGGCCGGCATCTCGCTGCCGACCTTCTTCTTCGCTTCCCTTCTGAAGCTGCTCTTCTCCGTGAAGCTGGGCTGGTTTGACCTCTTCGGCCTCACCGGGCGGAACTATGAACAGCTCTCCGCCATGGGGCAGTTTTTGGATAAGGCCCACCACCTGGTGCTGCCCATCGTGACCCTGGTGGTCATCAGCGTGGGCTCCCTGATGCGCTACACCCGGACGAATATGCTGGAAGTCCTGAACGCAGACTATATCCGTACCGCCCGGGCCAAGGGCCTGAATGAGAAGACGGTCATCTACCATCACGCCTTCCGCAATACCCTGATCCCACTGGTCACCATCGTGGGCGGCTCTCTGCCGGGCCTCTTCTCCGGCGCCCTCATTACCGAGACCCTCTACTCCATCCCCGGCATCGGCTATGTTTCCTATCAGGCCATGGTGGGCGGCGACATCCCCTTCTCCATGTTCTATCTCACGTTCCTGGCCATTCTGACGCTGGCGGGCAACCTGATCTCGGATATCCTCTATGCCGTGGTCGATCCCCGCGTGCGCATCTCGTAAGAAGGGAGGAAGACCGCTATGTCTGACAATATGGAAAACCGCAGCGACCTGGAGCAGGAGGACACTTTGGAATCCCCCGAGACCATCCGGGAGACCACGAATGCCCCCGTGGCCGAGACCAAGACCGAGAGTGAGGAATACTCCCTGAACGACGACCGCCGCGTCAAGGTGCTGTCCCCGGGCACTCTGGTGGCCAAGCGCTTTTTCCGCAACCGCATCGCCGTTACCGGCCTTGTGATCCTGGCCTTCATGTTCATCTTCTCCTTCCTGGGCGGACTGGTCTCGCCCTATAAGGAGGATCAGAAGTTCTACCGCTATGACATCCAGCAGAAGACCTACGCCGGTGTCATCGAGAACACCGAGTTCCGCTACGCCTCCGCCGACGGGCAGGAATTCGGCTCCATCCTCCAGGCCCAGCTGGTGCTGGCCGTCCAGACCAACA
>CAKTSC010000328.1 GCA_934597465.1 uncultured Dysosmobacter sp. | reverse complement strand
GATGTATACCACCCTCTTCAACGCCGTCACCGATGCCCTGGAGCAGCTGGAAGCCCAGGATCCCGCCGCGGCCGCCGCCACCCTCCGCCGGGCCCAGCAGTCCGCCGAGGAGCTCTATCTGGAAGCGCGCTGACGCCCCGGCGGCACTTGACAAGCCGCGTTTCGGTGCTATAATGGTTCCATTCAAATTGGCGTTGACGGAGAAGAACCCGCGCAGCGGCGCACAGAGAGGGGCCCATTCGGTGGAAGGGCCCTGCGACACGCGGCGGCCGTACCACTCCCGAGCCGCCCGGGATGACCGGGCCGGGGCCCTCCCGTTATCCGGGACACGAGCGGCACCGGCAGACGGAGCGAACGCTGTGCGCACCCCTCCAAGCTTCGGAAAGGAAGGGCGTGTGCGGGACACCCATCAGGGGTTTCCTGCACGGGCAGAATGAAAAGATCCGGAACGGATCTTTTCCACCCTGCTTGCACGGCAAAACTTTGTTTTGCCGTGCAAGCAGGGTGGAACCGTGGAACGCTTCGGCGCTTCACCCCTGGAATTCTTCTGGGGGCGGAGCGCATTTGTTTTGCCCCAGCTCTCCCGCGGAGCGGGAGGGACACACCGAAAGGAGCATTTTACCATGTCCGAAGAAAACCTGTATACCTTTGAGAACGAGACCTACCGCAAGACCTACTGGCACACCTGCTCCCACGTCCTGGCCCAGGCCGTCAAGCGCCTCTGGCCGGAGGTGAAGCTGGCCATCGGCCCCAGCATCGACAACGGCTTCTACTATGACCTGGACGCCCCCTTCGCCTTCACCCCGGAGCATCTGGAGCAGATCGAGGCCGAGATGCGCAAGATCTGCAAGGAGAAGCTGAAGCTGGAGCGCTTCGAGCTGCCCCGGGAGGAAGCCATCAAATTCATGGAGGAGCGGGAGGAGCCCTACAAGGTGGAGCTCATCAACGACCTTCCCGCCGACGCCCACATCTCCTTCTATAAGCAGGGCGAGTTCACCGACCTCTGCGCCGGCCCCCACCTGGACTCCACCGGCCGCATCAAGGGCAACGCCATCAAGCTCACCGCCTGCAACGCCGCCTACTGGCGGGGCGACTCCAACCGCCAGACCCTCCAGCGCATCTACGGCGTGGCCTTCCCCAAGAAGGATGAGCTGGACGCCTACCTTGCAAAGCTGGAGGAGGCCAAGCTCCGGGATCACCGCAAGCTGGGCCGCGACCTGGGCCTCTTCATGACCGACGAACTGGTGGGCCGGGGCCTGCCCATGTTCCTGCCCAAGGGCTACACCGTCTGGCGCATCCTGGAGAACTATATCCGGGACAAGGAGCTGAAGCTGGGCTATCAGCACGTGCTGACCCCGTGCGTCGGCACCGTGGATCTCTACAAGACCTCCGGCCACTGGGATCACTATAAGGAGAACATGTTCCCCGCCATGGAGGTGGACGAGGAGGTCTACGTCCTGCGGCCCATGAACTGCCCCCACCACATGCGCATCTACGCCAACCAGCCCCACTCCTACCGCAACCTCCCCGTCCGCATCGGCGAGATCGCCCACGACTTCCGCTATGAGGCCTCCGGCGCCCTGAAGGGCATCGAGCGGGGCCGCCACTTCTGCCAGAACGACGCCCACCTCTTCGTGACCCCGGAGCAGATCCGCGATGAGTTCTCCAAGGTCTGCGACCTGATCTTCGACACCTATAAGGACTTCGGCATCACCGACTACCGCTGCGTCCTCTCCCTGCGGGATCCCGCCGACAAGCACAAGTACCACGACGATGACGCCATGTGGAACACCGCCGAGAACGCCCTGCGGGAGGTGCTCAACGAGCTGGGCATCGAGTACACCGAGGAGATCGGCGAGGCCGCCTTCTACGGCCCCAAGCTGGATGTCAACGTCCGTCCCGCCGTGGGCGCGGAGTACACCCTCTCCACCTGCCAGCTGGACTTCTGCCTGCCCGCCAAGTTCCACCTGACCTATATCGACTCCGACGGCGAGGAGAAGACCCCCGTGGTGCTGCACCGGGCCATCCTGGGCTCCCTGGATCGCTTCATGGCCTACCTCATCGAGGAGACCATGGGCGCCTTCCCCGCCTGGCTGGCTCCCGTGCAGGTGAAGCTCCTCACCGTCACCGACCGGGTGGACGACTACGCCGACGGCGTCGCCGCCAAGCTGGAAGACCTGGGCTTCCGGGTGGAGAGCGACCTGC
>CAKTSC010000327.1 GCA_934597465.1 uncultured Dysosmobacter sp. | reverse complement strand
AACAACTTGCCCATGAGGCCCCTCCGCTGGCTTTCTCCCGTCGAATTCGCTGTCCAATATGTTTGACAAACCTACAGCAAGGCTTTGCCAACGTAAAATTCCGTTTTTCCCCGCCGCCGCAGCAAAGCGCCCGGCGGCCGGCATGCACCTCCACATGCACCTCCAATAGAAGCAGGCAGCCGACCGGGTCTCCCGTCCCCCCGTCCCCGGCGCGCAGCGAAGCGTCCGCGCCCGTCCCTCGTCCTCCGTCCCGCCGCCGCAGCGCCCCCCCGCCGGCAATGCCGCTCCGCGGCGAGCCGGACAGCAGGCACTCCCAACAGAAGAAGGCACCCGGCCGGGGACTCCCGTCTCACCGTCCCGGGAAAAGTCCAGGAAGGGGCCGGAGCCCCTTCCTGGTTTCCGTCGCCGATGGCGGCGGAAAGAAGCTGGATCATTTTTCGTCGCGGCGTGTACGCGACGGAAAATCCCTCTCACGCAGCGACGTGTGGACGAGGGCCAAAGCGGAGTGAAGAATCATCGCGCCAGCGCCCAAAAAGGGCGCTGGCGCGGGATATCCTCGCTGGAATGTTCCTCGGTACATTTCGGCGAAACGCTTCAGGCTTTGTGGTCGCAGCCCAGCACGTCCACGATCTTGTGGGCCACCATGTCCTTGATGGCCTGGCGGGCGGGCTTCAGGTACTGGCGGGGATCGAAATCGCCGGGATGGTTGGCGAAATGCTCCCGGATGGTGGCGGTCATGGCCAGGCGCAGGTCGGAGTCGATGTTGATCTTGCAGACGGCGCTGCGGGCGGCCTGGCGGAGCTGATCCTCGGGGACACCGATGGCGTTGGGCATCTGGCCGCCGAACTCGTTGATCTTCCGCACGAACTCCTGGGGCACGGAGGAGGATCCATGCAGCACGATGGGGAAGCCGGGCAGGCGCTTCTCCACCTCCCGCAGCACGTCAAAGCGCAGCGGAGGGGGCACCAGGATACCGTCGGCGTTCCGGGTGCACTGCTCGGGCTTGAATTTGTAGGCGCCGTGGCTGGTGCCGATGGCGATGGCCAGGGAGTCGCAGCCGGTGCGCTGGACAAACTCCTGCACCTCCTCGGGATGGGTGTAGGAGGAATCCTCCTCGCTGACCTTCACCTCATCCTCGATCCCGGCCAGGGTGCCCAGCTCGGCCTCCACCACCACGCCGTGGTCGTGGGCGTACTCCACCACCTTGCGGGTGATGGCCACGTTCTCGTCAAAGGGCTTGGAGGAGGCATCGATCATGACGGAGGTGAAGCCGCCGTCGATGCAGCTCTTGCAGGTCTCAAAGTCAGGGCCGTGATCCAGGTGCAGCACGATGGGGATGTTGGGGCACTCGGCCACGGCGGCTTCCACCAGCTTCACAAGATAGGTGTGGTTGGCGTAGGCACGGGCACCCTTGCTGACCTGCAGGATCAGAGGGGCTTCCAGATCCCGGGCCGCCTCGGTGATTCCCTGCACGATCTCCATGTTGTTGACGTTGAAGGCGCCGATGGCGTAGCCGCCGTCATAGGCCTTTTGGAACATTTCCTTGGAAGTAACCAGTGGCATAAGATCGTCTCCTGTCATTCAAATTTTTTGCCGGGCGGAGCGCTCCCGCCGTCCTTTTCCGCCGCTTCCCTGCCCGCAGGCGGGCAAAAGCCGGGGCCGGATGTCGGAAATGCTCCCAGGCAAACGATTTTCCTGCTATATGATACCACAAATCAAAACAATTGCAAGCCTTTACAATTCTTTTTTCCGATGGTATGATGGAGAGCGAAAAAGCGGGCGGGGCCCTCCCCCGCCGAAGCGGAAAATTTTCCGGAAGGAATCATCAATAGGAGGTCATTATGAAAGAACTGAAGGGCGCGTGCATCGTGGGCCAGTCCGGCGGCCCCACTTCCGTTATCAACGCCAGCGTCTACGGTGTGGTGGACACCGCACTGAAATCCCCCGCCATCACCCAGGTGCTGGGCGCGGCCCACGGCATCAAGGGCGTGCTTGCCGACTGCCTCTATGACATGGGCAAGGAGGATCCCCAGGAGCTGGCCCTGCTGAAGAACACTCCGTCCTCCGCCCTGGGCTCCTGCCGCTACAAGATGAAGGACTTTGAGGAGGACGACACCGATTACAAGCGCATCCTGGAGGTCTTCCAGAAGCACAACGTCCGCTACTTCTTCTATAACGGCGGCAACGACTCCATGGATACCTGCAACAAGATCAGCAAGTA
>CAKTSC010000326.1 GCA_934597465.1 uncultured Dysosmobacter sp. | reverse complement strand
GCCCCCGCTCCGCCGCTGTCCTTGGGCGTCCTCCGGCGGGGCGCTCTCAGCGGGCGCGCCCCTCTCTGTGGGCCGGGCATGGATGCTTACTGCTGCGGCATCGTCGCGGTTGCGCTTTAAAAAGCGGAGAATGCGGAAAAAGCGGGGCAATACAGAAGGATGCGGGGAAAAGCGGGGAAAGAGAACCGCGCCCCAGCGCCCTCTCACTGCGGTTTCAGTCTGAAAAATGCGCGGGGAAGGGGAGGCGCACTTCCCGCCGTACCCCCAGCCGCGCGGCAAAGCGCGGCAAAAAGCACCGGAAATGTCGAAACTACCGAATGGCGCGGGAATACCGAAAATACGAAAGTACCGGAACACCGGGAACACCGGAAATGCCGGGAATACCGAAAATACCGGAGGTACCGGAAGTGCCGGGAAGTTGCCGGGAATACCGGGAACGCGGGGCTCAAAGCACCACGGCGCGGCTCCGGGGATTCACGGCCAGCCGCCAGTCCAGATCCCCCCGGGCCAGGCCCAGGATCAGCATCTCGGCGGTGGCGATGTTGCTGGCGAAGGGGATGTTGTGCTGGTCGCAGAGCCGGGAGATATAGCTGACCTCCTTCATCATCTCCTCGCTGTTGGGGTCGGAGAAGAAGAGCACCATGTCAAACTCGTCGTAGGCGATGCGGGCGCCGATCTGCTGGCTGCCGCCGTGGGCGTAGGAGAGGAAGCAGTGGACTTTCAGGCCCGTGGCGTCGGCCACCAGGTGGCCGGTGGTGTTGGTGGCGAAGACGCTGTGCCGGGCCAGGATCCCGGCGTAGGCGGTGCAGAACTGCACCATCAGGTCTTTCTTGTTGTCGTGGGACATGAGGGCGATATTCATGGAAACGCTCCTTTCGGGGAGTGATAAAAACTTGGGAAATTCAGCGGAGACGGAGCAGGGGCACCCGTTCCCCGGTGATGCGGCGGGCGATGTTGCGGTACGCGGCGGCGGCCCCGGTGCTGCTCTGGGTCAGCAGGGCGGCGCCCCGGCTCTGGGCCAGGGGCAGGGCGTCATCCTCCGGTACCACGCCCAGAAGGGGGAGGCCGGCGGTGTCCATGGCGTCGTCGATGGTGGCGTGCATGCTGCGCAGCAGCTTGCCCCGCACCCGGTTCACTACCAGGTGGAGCTTTCCCCGGGGGAAACGGCGGAGTTCCATCACGGTGTGCTGGGCGTCCCGCAGGGCGGGGGCGTCCGTGGTGGTGACGACGATGCAGCGGTCTGCGGCGGCGGTGGCCAGGCGGAAGTATTCCCCCAGGCCCGCCGGAGCGTCCAGCAGGCAGTAGTCGTACTCCTCCCGGACGGTGCGGAGCAGGGCGGCCATCTCCTCCGCCGGGACGCTGTGCGGCCGGAGACGGGCGGGGGCCGTCAGCAGAAAGAGCCGCGGGATCTCGGGGTGGGGGACGGCGGCGTCCCGAAGGGGGCAGCGCTCTGCCGCCACGTCGGTGAAGTCCATCAGCGCCCGGTCGGAGAGGCCCAGGGCCAGATCCAGATTCCGGAGCCCGGCGTCGCAGTCGATGCAGAGGGTGCGGTAGCCCATCAGGGCCAGGGCTTCGCCGACACCGGCGGTGAGGGAGGTCTTTCCGGTGCCGCCTTTGCCGGATACCACGGCGATGCACTGTCCGTTCACGGCGGGGCCTCCTTCCTGCGCCCCAAAAGGGGCTTTTCCGCTATTTTCACTATACCATAGTTTCTTTGCCAGGAAAAGCCCCAATTTCCCCGTTTTTTCGGGAAATTGACGGAAAGGCGCCCTGTTTTCCCCCTTTCCGACCGGCGTCTTTCCGGGGGGCGAAATGGGGGAATTCCGGGGAAAAACCGGGAAAGATCCTGAAAATCAGGGAAAGATCCCGGAAAACGGGGGCAATTCGCGGGGGTCTTTTTCAGGCGCTTTTCCCGCTCCTCCCGCCGCGCCGGGCACATTCCCGCTCCATCCCGCCCCAACCGCCCACCCAAAATCACCGGCCTGGCCGGGAGAATGGAGAATGGAAAATTGAGAAGGAGAATGGGGAGACGGGGGACGGGAGACGGGAGACGGGGACGGGGGATGGGGGGGCGGGCGGCCACGCAGGGCCGCCCCTACGGAGGGGTTGCGGGCGGCGGGGTGTGGTCACCCCACCTTACGGAGTCGGTGTGGGGTTTTATGAAGAAATCTTTTGAAAGCTTTGATTTATAGGGGGGATTTCTTGATCTTGGCGAAGGGGCGGGGGTATTTT
>CAKTSC010000325.1 GCA_934597465.1 uncultured Dysosmobacter sp. | reverse complement strand
CCCACGTAGGTCTCAAAGCCCTCGGGCATGGCCATGATATCGTCGTAGATCTCCGCCAGCTTCGCCGCCCGGATGACCTCCTCCTCGCCGGCTCCGGGCTTTCCGCAGCGGATGTTCTCCAGGATGCTGTCGGCAAAGAGGAAGACATCCTGCTGCACCACGCCCACCTGCTGGCGGAGAGACCGCTGGGTCACATCCCGGACATCCTGCCCGTCGATGCGGATGCAGCCCTCCGTTACGTCGTAAAACCGGGGGATCAGCTGGCAGAGGGTGGACTTCCCCCCGCCGGAGGGCCCCACCACCGCCACGGTCTCGCCGGGCCGGATGTGGAGCTCCACGCCGTGGAGCACCGCCAGATCCCCCTGGTAGGCAAAGCTCACGTGCTCCACGTCAATTTTTCCCTCTACCTTCCCCAGCGTCTTAGCGTCCGGGGCGTCCTTCAGCTCCGGCTCCGTCCGCATCAGCTCCAGAAAGCGCCCGAAGCCCGCCGTGCCGTTGGCCAGCAGCTCCGAGAAGTTGGCCAGCCGCCGCACGGGATTCACGAAGGTGGTGATATAGAGGCTGAAGGTGATGAGATCCACCGTGTTCAGCTCTCCCCGCATGATGAGATACCCGCCCACGGCGATGACCGCCGCGGAGAGCAGGCACAGGAAGAACTCCATCATGGCGTTGAAGCGGCCCATGGCCTTGTGGAACTGCCGCTTGGAGGTCTTGTAGATATCGTTGGCGGCGTTGAACTTCTCCAGCTCCTCCGGCTCGTTGGCGAAGGCCTTGGCCGTCCGCATGCCGGAGATGCCGGACTCCATCCCGGCGTTGATGACGGCGGTCTTCTGCTTCACCTGGCGGCTGGCGGCGCTCATGGAGCGGCGGCAGCCCCAGATCACCAGGAAGAAGACCGGCAGGATCGCCGCGATGACGAGAGCCAGCCGCCACTGGATGTGAAACATGATGACAAGGGCCCCGAGAATGGTGACGCCGGAGATGAAGATGTCCTCCGGCCCGTGGTGGGCCAGCTCCGTGATCTCAAAGAGCTCGCTGGTGAGGCGGCTCATGAGGACGCCGGTGCGGTTGCGGTCAAAGTAGCGGCAGTCCAGCTCCTGCATGTGGCGGAAGAGGTCCCGCCGGATGTCGGCCTCCACCAGGATGCCGAAGGTGTGGCCCCAGTAGCCGATGACATACTGCATCCCCGCCCGGACGGCGAAGGCCAGCAGCACGACGGCCATGACGGTGAAGAAGGTCCGGTAGGCGTCCTGCGGCAGCAGCTCATACATGCACCAGCGGGAGACGTAGGGGAACGCCAGGTCAATGAGGGAGATGCAGAGGGCGCAGGCCATATCCAGAAGGAAGAGCTTCCGGTGGGGCCGGAAGTAGGAGAGAAAGATCCGCAGGCCGGATCGCTGCTGGAACTCACGGGTGGTCATTCGCTTGATGCTCCTTTTTCATGATCCAAAAAATCACACAGTCTTACAGAATACAGCATAGCACATCCCGGCGGAAATAGCAACGGAAATCCCCGGGCGCAGCCGCGCCCGGGGATGCTTTCGTTTTCTCCCGTGGGAGATCACTTGTTGGCCAGGAACTCGCCCTTCACGTAGCCGTCGGTATCCACGCCGCCGTTGCCCACGAAGGTGATCTCATACCAGCCGTTGCCGGCGTCCGCCTTGATGGTGACCTCGTTCCCGTTGACCAGGGACGCGATGGCCGCGTTCTCCGTGCCGGGGCCGGAGCGGACGTTGACGCCGCCGGGGGCGTTGATGACCGTGGCCGCCCCCAGCTTCAGGCTGCCGCCGGTGGGGGTGGGATCGGTGGGCGTCGTGGGCGTCGCGGGGGCGCTGCCGCCCTTCACCCGGACGATGCAGACGGCCTTCTGGTTCCCGTCCGTCACCAGGATGTTGACGGTGCCGTTGGCAACCGCCGTCACCGTGCCGCTCTCGCTCACCGCAGCGATGGCGTCGTTCTCGCTGAGCCAGGTATAGCTGCCGCTGCCGCCGGAGACGCTCAGGGTCACGTCGGGGTCGCCCACGTTGGTGCTGTAATCGGTCTTGCTGAGGGTCAGGCCGTCCGGCAGGGCGAGCGCCGCCTCATAGGTGAGCCCCGCAGGCTCGGGATCCACCACCGGCTCCTCCCCGCTGGAAGAGGCGCCGCTGCCGGAAGCCCCGCTGGAAGAGGTGCCGGAGGACCCCTGAGAGCTGACGGCGCCCGAGGGCTCGCTGCCCGACGGATCCTGGCCCCAGCCCAGCTTCTCCCCGATGGCCTTGCCGAAGAGGAGGTAAATGAGC